>JACQZE010000004.1:51651-244515 GCA_016207885.1 Nitrospirota bacterium
ACAACTCTCCGATATTTCGCTGGACACACCAAGTGATACATCAATACAGAAACATTGTGGCTTTTATGTATGTACTGACTCATTCCTCATCATATCAGATCGCAGCAGAGCTGCGGGGAATTAGACCCTAAGAGATTAAACGCGCTATGGCAGATTCAATGGAAAAACATTACCGGACGCTATCGCATTGGAAGCTGTTAGCGCTGTCTTACTTTTTCGGAAATAAGCCCTTCATCCCTTCAGTCACAAAATCCAGAGGCACGGCTTCGATTCTGTCGTCCAGCAAATACCGCTTATTCCCTGGATAGACCACAGCTATACGTTCGAGCTTTAAATCATTCAGCGCAGTACGTACAGACGGTGTTATGCGCGGAGCATCCATGCGCTTGCACTCGACGCCGAACATGCGCCCGTCTTTCACCAGCACCAGATCGATCTCAGCGCCGCTGTGTGTCGCCCAGTAATAGACTTCATCGGGCCCTGTTGCCTTAATGATTTCTTCAATCACATATCCTTCCCATGATGCACCGCATTTCGGGTGATTGAGCAATTCCTTCTCAGACCGGATACCCAGCAGATGATGCAGTATGCCTGTATCGCGGAAATATATCTTGGGTGATTTGACCTGTCGTTTCTTCAGGTTGGCATGCCAAGGCAAAAGCTGTCGGATCATAAAGACGCTGGATAAGATATCAAGATATCTCCTGACGGTCGGCTCACTAACGCCGAGTGAGCGTGCAGGCTCTGCCGCGTTCCATATCTGGCCGTGATAATGCGCCAGCATTGTCCAAAAACGCAATAAAGCCGGAGCTGGAACTCCTATGCCCCACTGTGGCAGGTCTCGTTCCAGAAAGGTCTGAACAAAGCTCTTCCGCCACGCCAGGCTGTCCCCTTCTGTCCGGGCAAGAAAGGAAGGCGGAAAACCGCCCCGCATCCAATGACGCGCCTGTACCACGCCGCCAACTTCTGACATGCTGAAGCCGCTCATAGGTACAGCTTCTATTCGCCCTGTCAGAGATTCCGAGGACTGGCGGAGAAGTTCTGGAGATGCGCTGCCGAGGATGAGAAAGCGGGCCTGCAAAGGCATCCGGTCAGACAGGACACGCAGCACCGGGAACAGATCCGGCTTTCTCTGGACTTCATCTATGACCACAAGCCCCTTGAGCCCTCGCAAAGAAGTCATCGGCTCGTCCAGCCGTGAAAGACTGGATGGGTCTTCGAGGTCAAAATAATTCGGAGAATCGACAGCAAGAAGCTGCCGCGCCAGCGTGGTTTTGCCGCATTGTCTCGGGCCGATGAGCATTACTGCCCGGCTCCGCCGCAGAGCCGAGCGCACATGACGAACTAAATCTTCCCGATCAATCATGCTGGTATTATACCATGAAAATCGAACATATGACTTTCGATTTTCAATATTGTCTCCTTAACAGGCAGGCCAAGGGCTACGGCAGATTCAATGGAAAAACATTACCGGACGCTATCGCCTTGGAAAGTCTTTTCGCAAGGTTAGGCATCACCTACAACTCCCACGGATATACCTGAAATTCGTTCTTCCGCTTTCCATCAAGGCCGGCAACCTTGTACTTCTTAAGACTGTATTTCTCATTGAAATAATTGACCGCAGTCGGCCTGAACTGCTCAAAGTTCAGTTTTACCTCAACCGGCAGGAGACTCTTTTTTATCCTGAGAATGAAGTCTATCTCCTTCCCGTCTTTAGTCCTCCAGTAATAGACCGAATCCTTATCATATTTTTTCACAAGTTCGGCAAAGATACCGGTTTCAAAAACACTGCCGATAAGCTCCTTCTGCAATCCTTTCAACCAGAGCATCTGCATGATGCCGGTGTCATAAAAAAATATCTTGGGCAGCTTGAACAGCTCAGAACGTATGTTGCCGCTGTAAGGCCTGAGCAGTTTCAGGATGTAGGTGTTCTCCATAATGAAAAGATACTTCTCTATCGTCTGCTTGGCGATACGGGTTGTATTCGACAGTTCGGCAATGTTCAGAACCTGCCCGCTCTGGCCTGCGAGCGCCTCAAGGAGTTTATTGAACTTCTCAATGTCCTTGATGCTCGCAAGGTCTCTGATATCTTTTTTTACATAGGTGTCGATGATCTGCTGAAGGTACTTCTCCTTCATCCCGGCTTCGGGCGTCAGGACGATCTTCGGATAACCTCCATAGAGTACGTATTGTTTGAAAAGGCCTCTCAACTCATCCACCTTCCCTGCTGTATATGTCTTGCTCTCTTTAAAGGCATAACCCCTGAAGGTCAGAAACTCCCTGAATGAGAGGTTGAAGATATCGAAATCAACCGTCCTGACTACAAGAGAGTCTTTGAATTTGGACTTGATCGCAAAGCTTGATGAGCCCGAGACGATAAGTTTAATGCCTTTGTGATGGTCGGCAATGAGCTTAAGAAACGATGACGGGTTTGCCAGATACTGTATCTCGTCGATAAAGACAAAGACCTTTTTTTTTGGGCGGGCAGCCTTAATACCTTCCTCCTCAAGGTGCTTCAGAAACTCCACAACCCCGGCGTCCAGGATCTTCACATACCGTGAATCCTCAAGGTCAATGAAATAAACCGTTTCTCCTTTCGCCTTAAGCTCCGCCTCAATATACCGAAGAATGGAAGTCTTGCCTACCTGTCTGGCTCCATGCAAAACAATGATGTCTCCAGTCCGGAGGTACTTCCCTATCTCATCAATTACCTCTCTTTTATATATCGTAGATCTCATGTTGTTACTTTACTTTAAGTTCAACTTAAAGTAAAGTGCATATTGCTTTAGTTCAGACTGCCTCAATGGTATTAATTAAATAGGTTATGGCAGATTCAACGGAAAAACATTACCGGATGTTATCGCTTTGGAAAGTCTTTTCGCATATCCGGTCTCTAATTTGAACTGATATTTCTCAGCGAGTTTTATCGCCTTTGAGGCTGTTGCCTCAGCCTTCTTCTTCCTGCCTGACAGATAATCAAGTTCAGAAAATCCGAGCATGCAGTAGATCCTGCCTCTGGGGTCTTTTGTCTCTATGAAAAAGGTGTCGGATTCATCAAAGCTCTTCTTTGCTTTTTCAAAATCACCTAACATGATATTGGACACGCCCACGCTCCAGAGTGTGTAAGCGTAGCTGACCCTGTCGCCTATCTTATTGTATAAGACGCCTGCCTTTTTAAAATACGCGAGAGCCTCTTTGTAATTGCCGTGCATCCTCTGGACATTCCCAAGCCCGCAGTAGGAATACGCCATGCCGAAGCGGTCGTTCATCTCGGTGAAGTTCTTGTTCGCGAGCGTGTAATACTTCCCGGAGTCGCTGAAATTGTTAGAGACCCTTGAAGAGCCGCCAAGCCCGCAGTATGAATACGCTACGCCTGACTTGTCTTTGAGCTTTCTAAAACGGCCAAGCGCTTCATGAAATGTCTCAACAGCCTTTTTGACATCACCTTTAATCCTGTATGTCCCTGCCTTTGCCCATATGGAAAATGCCTCTCCATACCTGTCACCCAAAGTGCCGTACATCCTGTTTGCCTTCTCTATAAGACGCATCGCCTCTTTCCAATCGCCTAACGCCCTTATGGAGAGCCCGAGTCCCGTCATCGCGTCCGCCTCAGATGCCCTGTCATCAAGCGCCTCTGCTATGCCCAGCCCTTCTTCATAAAAAACCTTTGCAAGAGTGAAATCGCCTTTCGCCCTCAGCGTATCGGCGATCGCGATAGTGCAGTTGAGTATGCCTGCGGGGTCTGATGCCTCTTTAAAAATATCAAGGGCGGTTATGTAGGAAGCAACCGCCTTAGCGTATTGAGCTGACCTTCTCTGCTTCTCTGCTGCTTCAAAATATTTCATTGCTGAATCATTCATTTGATTTCTCCTTCTCTTATTTTGTCATTCCGGCGGCTCCGTCCAGCCTACTGTTGGCTTGTCCGGAATCTGCTTTTAAAAAAGATGCTGGACAAGCCAGCACGACAGTCCTCAGCTCTCTTTTCCAAACTCTTTCAAAACATTCTTGACCTCATTATCGGTATTCTTTAATTTCGTCTTGCAGTATTTGATAAGATAGGCGGCACGCTTGACCTTTTCCGCAAGTGCGTCTATGTCTATGCTCTCGTTCTCAATCTCTCTTACAATTGCGTCAATCTCTTCAATTGCTTCCTTATAACTTGGCATATCATCCATGAGCCTTCCTCCTGCTTTGCTTTTCAACTATGCTTGTCAATTCGCCCTTATGCAGAACTGTCCGCAATACGTCTCCTGCCTCTGCGTCAGATGCTGAGCTTATCGCTTTGCCGTTGTGGTATGTAATACTGTATCCCCGTTTAAGCACATTAGCCGGATTGAGATGGCCCACATTGTCCTCTCTGGAGCGGAGCCTTTCCTTTTCAGACTGTATCAACTTGAGTGAATATTTTAAACCTTTCACAAAAAGATCAAGTTTAAACGCGTTATCAAGCTGCTCTTTCCTGACGGCTGCCTCAAGGTTTTTTGAGAGAGTAGATATCCTCTCTCTCTCATCTGATGTAAGCCGCTGAGCGCCGTGAACAAGATTATGCGTCAATGAATCAAGCCTGTCCTCAAAATCTTTCACCCTTGTGATTATCAAGTCTGCTACGGCGGTCGGCGTCTTGGCGCGCATGTTTGAGACCTCGTCAACTACGGTGATGTCACGCTCATGGCCTATGCCTGAGATAACCGGAACAGGAAGAAATGCGATAGATTTTGCGATCTCGTAACTGTCAAAACACTGGAGGTCAGCCTGTCCGCCGCCGCCTCTCACTATGACGACAACATCCAGATGTGAAGCGTCTGAGATGCACTTCTGAAGCGCGGCCACAACCGACTCTTCAGCCCTGTCGCCCTGCATCAGCGCTTCGTATAATCTGCATGTGAATTTATATCCATAAGAGTTGTTGGCCAGGTGCGTCATCAGGTCTTCATAACCCGCTGCTGTTGATGAAGAGACGATGCCTATCTTCTGCGGGACAAGCGGGAATTCAAGCTCTTTGTTCCTGTCTTTTATCCCCTCTTTGACAAGCCTCTCCAATATCTCTTTCCTCTTTACAGCCATCTCGCCGATGGTGTAGGAGGGGTCTATGTTTACTATATTGAGCTTGAGCCCGTATCTTTCATGAAAACCTATCGAGGCTTCAAAGAGTATCTTGATCCCCTTGGTAAGCCCTGCGCCTGTGGCCTGCGTGAATGCCGCGGAGAGCTTCTTGTATTTATCAGCCCAGATGACAGCCTTGATCTCAGCGCGGATTACATCATTCTCTTTATCCACAAGAGAGAGGTAGCAGTGGTTCTTTACATCGCATGAGGCTATCTCGGCAGTGACAAGGAACGTCTCAGGAAATGAACCTTCAAGAACAGACCTGATGAGCTGATTCAGTTCGTATAGAGAAAGTATCTCCACAGCTCACTTGCACCTTTCCCTGACAAGCCTGACTGTCTCAGCGTAGTCCTTTGAATTGTAGAACGCGCTTCCCATGACGACTATATCCGCGCCTGCCTTGTGCACTTCAGCCACATTATCAACAGTGACACCGCCGTCCACCTCTATCTCAGCCTTTGAATCCCTGTCAAGCAGTATGTTCTTCAGCATCTCTATCTTCTGCAAGGACTCGGGTATGAACTTCTGCCCGCCGAACCCGGGGTTGACAGACATGAGAAGCACCATGTCAAGGTAAGGCAGTATGAACTCCAGTTCGTGCAGAGAGGTCGATGGGTTAAAAGAGACGGCTGCCTTCACCTTGCGCTCCTTTATCTTCTGTATCGTCCTGTGCAGGTGCACGCATGACTCCGCATGCACGGTTATGATATCCGCCCCGCTGTCAGCAAAGTCATCAATATATTTATCAGGGTCTTCTATCATGAGATGCACATCAAGCGGCAGGGATGTGCTCTTCCTGGCAGCTTTTACAACAAGCGGGCCTATGGTGATATTAGGGACAAAATGCCCGTCCATTACATCAATGTGAATGAGGTCAGCCCCTGCTTTCTCAGCAGCCTTTATCTCATCTCCAAGCCTTGCAAAATCAGCGGACAATATTGACGGCGCTATCTTTATCATGTTTTTTCTCCTTCCGATTTTTCGTCATTCCGGCTTGTCCGGAATCTTTCTTTATAAGGATTCCGGACAAGCCGGAATGACAGTATATATGTCACCATATTATTTTTAAAACCAAACACCCTCGCGCCGTCCAAGCGTAACCTCAATTGAATCGCCCCTCCTGATAGCGGCTCCTGCCTCAGGTTTCTGGAATATTATGATACTGCCCTCTTCCTGTTCGACAAGATCTATGCCTAACATATCAGCCAGTTTTCCGGCATCATAAAGGGTCATCTTGATAAATGAAGGGCATAAGTAGGAAACCTCGTACGGCCCGAGGCTCACAAGAAAGTTCACCTTGCTGCTCTGCACATTGCCGGGCAAAGGCCTCTGCGCGATTATCATGCCCTTTTCCACAGAGTCAGAATGCACCTTTGTAACCTTGCCGGCATTCATCCCGAGATTTAGAAGCGTCAGCTTCGCGTCTTCAAAAACCTGCCCTTCAAAAGAGGGCATGGAATACATTTCAACCCCTTTGCTTGTGATGGCCTTTATCTCGCTTCCCGCCTTGACCTTTTCTCCGGCAGGAATGTCCTGCCGGATAATATGACCTTTCGGGATGTCGGCATCATATTCCTCGCCCTCGATCATGAGCGACAATCCTCCCGGCTCAAGAAGTTCCCGCGCCTCGGAAATGCTCCTGCCTGTGAGAGACGGGAGAATGACCTTGTTGAAATTCAGAAGCTTATATACCAGAAAGAAGGCCGCTGCCGCAAGGAGGATAAAACCGGTGAAATATGAAAGAAGCCTGATGAAATTTTTAAACATAGATAAGATTAAAATAATTACCTAAACATTGCAAGGCAAACCAAACGGGGAAGAAGCTGAAGCTGCGGGAGCTTTTCAAGCATTGATTACCCGGCGAAAAAAGCTATAGCCTTCCTGACAAGTTCTATATCAACCCGGGTATTAAAACACGGGCCGAAAGGCCTCTCGTTAAGCACACCGAGTGTGGGCAGAGGGTGGATGTCCCGTATCCCGCTTATGAGGTCGCGTTCGCAGGCAACAGCCACCACGGCATCGGGTTTGACATTGTCAACCGTTCTCCTTGCGATGCCGCCGCCGGTTGCGACCGAGAGCTTCAGGCCATGCTTGTCAGCGACATCGATAAGCTCTGACACCGGGCATTTGCCGCACCGTTCGCAGTTGTTGACGTCAAATGTGATCCTTATGCTGCATTCGCTTCTCTGCAGGCAGTGGGGGAGCAGAAGAAGGAGCGTTTTGACAGGCCCTTTCCAGCACTTCCTGACAAGACTATTATTTATCCTTATCAATATCCCCTGCACCCTTCTGCTGTCTATCCTGAAGAGCCATCCCCATATAACTATCACGGGAAACCCTGCCTTAAAGAAGAGCCATCTAAGCAGCCGGTTTGTCATGAAACCTCACCCCTTCCTGAATGCGCCGGCCCTGCAAAAAAGCCATTATATCCATCGGACGTTTGCCCGGAGCCTGAACCTCGATTATGGAGAGCAGCCCTTTTCCCGTTCCTACAAGCATCTCTTTCTTGCTGACCCTGAATATCACCCCTGCCTCTCCTTCGCCGTCGATTCTTTCTGATCCTAATATCTTTATCATATCATCTTCAAGAAAAGTGTAAGCGCATGGCCACGGGTTCATGCCCCTTATAAAATTGTACAGCTCCGCTGCCGGCCTTTCCCATTGAATGATGCCGTCGCTCTTTTTAAGAAGCGGCGCGAAAGAGGCTTCCCCTGTCTGAGGCTGCGGCGCGATGCTGCCTTCCTCCAATTTTTTCAGGGTGAGGATAAGGAGTTCAGCGCCGACAATAGAGAGCCTCTCAGACAGGCTTCCTGCTGTGTCATGCGAAAATATCAGAGTCCTTTTCTGAAGCAGCATATCACCCGTATCCATCCCTTCATCCATCATCATGGTTGTTACGCCTGTCTCTTTGTCGCCATTGATGACAGCCCGGTTGATCGGTGACGCGCCGCGGTATTTCGGAAGCAAAGACGCGTGAACATTGATGCATCCTTTCTCAGGCAGGTGCAGTATTGCAGGAGGCAGTATCTGGCCGTACGCCGCGGTAACTATCACATCAGATCCGACCTTACTCAGTTCTTCAACAAAACCCGGATCACGAACCTTCTCCGGCTGGATAATTATAAGCCCTGCTTCATGAGCCGCAGCCTTCACGGGAGAATGTGCGATATGCCTTCCGCGTCCGCAGGGCCTGTCAGGCTGGGTTACTACGGCGAGCACCTGATGTTTATTATCCAGAAGTGCCTTAAGTGACGGGACTGCGAATTCAGGTGTGCCGAAAAAAACGATATTCAAGAGATCACCTTTAAAGGCCTGCCTTCTCTTTCTTTCTCTCTTTAAGAAAGCGTTTTTTGAAAAAATCCTTCCTGATGCGGCCTATCCTGTCTATGAGCAAGGCGCCGTTCAGATGGTCGATCTCATGCTGAAGCGCCCTGGATAAAAGCCCTGTGCCCTCAACCTCTATCTCATTGCTCTCCCTGTCCAGCGCCTTCACAACCACCCTTTCAGACCTGCGCACAACCGTATAAAATCCCGGCAGGCTTAGGCACCCCTCCTCCATCTCGATCTCTCCCTCGGAAAAGACCAGCACAGGATTAATGAGCGTGATAAGCGGGATATCTTCATCCTCCGTGCTTGCGTCAATTACCAGAACCTGTTTGGAGACCCCGACCTGATTGGCCGCGAGCCCGACTCCGGGAGCGGCATACATCGTCTCTATCATATTATTGATAAGATCCTGCAGCTCATCGTCAAACTTCCTGACAGGAGATGTCTTCTTCATCAATACCTTATCAGGGTATTTTATTATAGGGAGCACAGCCATAATCCTAATTTAAATGATTTATTGTTTAAATAACAAGTTAGACATGATTTAAAGCAAAGCAAGGAATTGGAAAGCCGCAATCAGGTATAATATTTTCGTATGAAATACGGTGAAAAGAATATAGCAAAGGCAAGGTTTCAAAGATGGCCCAATCCCAATCCTGAAAAGGATTACACGATTGAAATAAGTTCGTGCGAATTCACCTGCCTCTGCCCGCGCTCAGGCTATCCTGATTTCGCGGCCATAAGAGTTAACTATGTTCCGGATAAATATATAGTTGAGCTGAAATCATTCAAGCTGTATCTCAACAGGTTCAGGAATGAGGGGATATCACACGAATCTGTTACAAATAAGATATTCGATGACCTGAAGAAACTCCTGAAACCAAGGCAGCTTGAAGTGGTCGGGGACTTTAATCCGAGAGGAAATGTTAAGACAGTGATAAGGGTAGCAAGCGAAAAGAAATAATTATATCCCCAGAATCCTCAGCCCGCCGCCGAATGTCTCAGCGCTCTCAATAGCCTTCAGTGTAAACGCCTTTGCCTTGGCCATGGACTCCTTTACATTGTATCCGAGCGCAAGGCTTGCCGTTATGACAGATGAAAAGACGCATCCGGTGCCGTGAAAATCTCCTTCAACCCTGCCGCCTTCAAGCATGAAAAAATCATCCCCGTCAAAGAGCAGGTCCATAGCCCTTCCCTGAAGATGCCCGCCTGTGATTATCACGTTCTCAGGGCCGAACTGCATGAGTTTGACAGCTGCATCCTTCATTTCATCCTCTTCAATGACCTCCATGCCGGTTAGAAGAGAGACCTCGTATAAATTAGGCGTCACCACCTTTGCAAGAGGAAACAAAATCTCTTTGATCGCTTCAAGCGTGCCTTCTTTAATAAGAGGAACACCGGTCGAAGAGACGGTCACAGGATCGATGACAAGGTTATGCAAAGAGTGTTCTTTGATATTTTGGGCTATCAACCGGACGATCTCAGGAGAATATATCATGCCTGTCTTAAGGGCATCCGGACGGATATCATCGAGAAGATGGCCCATCTGTTTTGAGAAAAAATCAGCAGGCACCTCATGCACATCATGCACCCCTCTTGTGTTCTGCGCCGTAAGCACTGACGGAATACTAAGGCCGTAAACGCCGAGAGACATAAATACCTTCAGGTCAGCCTGTAGTCCCGCGCCGCCTGTAGGGTCAGAGCCAGCTATTGTAAGGGCGGTTTTCATGCAAAGACTATAGCACCTTGTTTATAATAATTCAATCAGTTTTCAAGAAGTGTCATTCCGGCTTGTCCGGAATCTGCTTCCAACTAATAAACATCAAGAAAGAGAGATTCCGGACAAGCCAAAAGTAGGCTGGACAGAACCGCCGAAATGACGAATTTAATAGAGAGAGCCAATAATATGAGCGAAGAGCTTTTAGATGTTGTAGATGAGGATGGAAGGACGATAAAGACACTTGCGAGAACCAGGATACACGGCAACCCTTCGCTGATGCACAAAGTTGTTCACGCGCTTGTCTTTGATAAGGATAACCGGCTCATTCTGCAGAAACGGTCGATGAATAAAGACGTTGCCCCGGGGAGATGGGACACCTCTGTCGGCGGACATGTCAATGCCGGAGAGTCCATAGATGAAGCGCTCAGCCGTGAGATGGAAGAAGAGTTAGGCATAACCTCATGCAGCCCGGAATTCCTTTATACATACATCCACTCAAATCCTTACGAGACAGAGCTTGTATATACATTTTCATGTATCTATGACGGTAAGATAAAGTTTCAACATGACGAGATAGATGAGGTGCGTTCATGGAGCCTTGACGATATCAGAAGCAGTATCGGCAAGGGGATCTTCAGCGATAATTTTGAGCATGAGATAAGGATGTACTTAAAGAATAAACTTTATCTGAAAATCTGATTTGCAGCCGCGAGGATTATTTCTTCTGCTTCTCCTTCTTCTGTTCATACATCAGCTTGTCAGCCTGGACGAGCAGTTCCTCAATGGAATGGCTGCACTTTTCATAATACGCGATCCCTATGCTGATCGAGAGATCATACGGGGCAGCTCTTTTCATATTATAAACTCTGAGATGTTCCCTGAACCTGGCGCTGAGTGTTTCCGTGCTGTAGCCGGTGGTGTGAACGGGAAATACTACAAACTCATCGCCGCCGATACGGGCGATGATATCAGACTCCCTGAATACATCCTTTAGAATATTGGCAGTCTCAAAAATGGCGCCGTCGCCTTCCTGATGCCCGTACCTGTCATTTATGATCTTCAGGTCGTCAAGGTCCGCGTAAAAGATGAGCACCCCTCTCTTCAGGCGGTTCGCCAGCTTAAGCTGCTGGCCGGCAAGCATGAGAAATCCTCTCCTGTTATAAAGGCCTGTAAGTTCATCTGTAATGGAGAGAGTGCGGAGCTCTTCCTCCATCCTCTTCCTGTCAGAAATATTTTTGGAGATCACCGTGACGGCGATGACCTTGCCGTCCTTGTCTTTTACCGGGCTAAGTGTCCTGAGGAAATACATATCATCTCTCGCACTTTTGTGATCCATCTGGATAGAGAGGCCTGTATCAAATACCTCATCAATCAGCTTTATGAACTCCTTTGTCTCTTTGGGAGAGTGAAGTTCAAGATAAGAATGATCTTTGAAATCATAATCCAGAAGCCCCATTCTCGATATATGCTTCTTGTTCATAAAAAGGTATTTGTAATTCTTGTCAACAAGATATATCGAATCCTCCGTGGATTCAACAAGCGACCGGTACCTCTCTTCATTCATCTGAAGCTCGAACTCGAACCGCTTGCGGGCAGTTATGTCCTTTGACAGGACAGTAACTGCGGTAACTTTGCCGTCCTTGTCTTTTACAGGGCTAAGGGTTCTGATAAAGTGTTTATCGCCTTTGATACCTTTATACTTATACTCCTGCTGGGAAGACTCACCGGTCTCGCATACCCTGTCTATCAGCCTGGTAAAAGATTCCGTATCTTCTGCCGAATGAAGATCCCCATAGCCTTTGCCCGCATATCCATCCTCTGACAGCCCCAGCCTGGATAAATGGTGCTTGTTCATAAAGAGATATTTATAGTCTCTGTCAAGAAGATAAATGGAATCCTCTGTCGATTCCACAAGCGAGCGGTACCGCTCCTCGTTGAATATCAGTGCATATTCCGACTTTTTCCGTTCTGTGATATCCCTGAATATCCCATGGGTAGCATTCGGTTTCCCGTCAATGATGCGGCAGCCCACATTGCCTTCAACCTCTATCTTATGCCCGTCTTTGGCAATAAAAACAGCTTCAATATTCTTCTGCGGCTCGCCTGACATCACCTTCCTGAAGAGATCCATGCAGTGGCCCATGCAGGCCGGGTCTATGAGGTCGAACATGGTGATACCCTGAAGTTCCTCCATCGTATAGCCCATCGTCTTGAGCCAGGCGTTATTAACATATATGAACTTCCCGTCAGGGCCGACGCTCTGGATCATATCATGGGCATTATCAAAGAGCTCCCTGTATCGCGCCTCGCTCTCCGCAAGCTTATCATCAGCGCGAACATGGTCAGTGATGTCCCTGACGATCTCAATGCCCGCTATTATGCTGCCGGACGAATCTCTCAGCAGTGATGCCTTGATCTCAACATCTGTGACACTCCTGTCTCCCGGGACTTTTTTGATAAGTGTGTGGACATTGCCATCCTTGAAAGAAGCCTCTACCGGACAACCTTTGCAGACGCTGTCAGAGTGCGCATAAACCCTGTAACAAAATTCTCCTGTGCAATCGCCCCCGACCATATTCTTATGAGCCTGATTCTGGTACAGCACCTTGAAATCAGTATCCTGAACGCTGATGCCGTCACCCATTGCATCAATGATCTGGAGGGCGGAAAGGGACATGATATCGGATTGATCGGTCTGCTTTTTTTCTTTCATCTTATTAAGTTACTGAAATAAATAAACAGGATAAAAAACATCCGGACAGTAATTTAAACATTAAAAGCAGAAAACATTCAAGTGTTTTTTTGCACACAAAAGCCGTGTGTTATCGATCAGTAAAAAGATATTTAAAGATATTCCACAAGATCTTGAAGCCGACCTTGAATATTCCCTTTATATTTCCTGTTAATTTTGATTTTCCCTCGCCTTTACGGTAACTTACAGGAACCTCAAGTATCCTGTATCTTTTCTTGACAGCCTTTATCTGCATCTCGAGTGTCCATCCGAGATTGTCCCTGACGTCAAGGGTAAGGAGTTTATCGAACTTTATGGCTCTGAACGGGCCGAGGTCAGTGTATCTGAAACCGTAAAAGAGCCTCATCAATGTTGTCGCAAGCCAGTTGCCGAAGAGCACAGGCGGCCGGAGCGCGCCCTTTTCGCATTCGCCGAGAACCCTTGACCCGAGCACCAGATCATATCCGTCTTTCTGGATCGGCCTGACAAGTTTTGGTATCTCTGAAGGATGGTCGCTGTAGTTGCCGTCAACAAATACAACAACATCAGGCGGCGCTGTCTTCAGGTATCCGATCGCCCTGAGGCATGGGTAGCCATAGCCTCTTCTTGACTCAAAGAGCACTGTAGCGCCCCAATCTTTTGCTATGGCAGCGGTCCTGTCAGAGCTCCCGTTATCAACAACGATTACCTCGTTCACTATGTCACGAGGTATGTCCGCAAGGACTTTCGGAAGGGTCTCTTCTTCATTCAGCGCCGGAATTATGACAGCGGTCTTCATTGTTTATTTCACTTCTCCATCTTTATCCTGAGTGCTATCAAAATAAGGATCCCTGTTATAAAGAGCAGCCCGCCTGCAAGCGCCCATACAGCGCCCGGGTCTTTGCTTATCTGCAGAAGCGCTGCTTTAGGATAAGGCTGAACATCCTTTGCAATAATATTCAGGCTGTTATGGAGCGACGGTTTATTCGGAGCTATCCTGTCTTCATCAATGACCCTGCCGCCGGATAAATACTCCAGGTCAAGGCTCCAGTCATTTACATATCCCTGAGGGTCAAGCTGTATGTCAATATTTTTTATCCTGAGAAGTTCACCCTCTGATATCTTTACCTGATAACCCTCTGCCACAGCGGCATTATAATGATAGCTGCCGACAGCGCCCAGAAGATGAGCGAGAAGGATAAAGATAAATCCTGTATGAATTATCTGCGGTGAAACAAGAAGCAGCCACTGCGTCACCTTTCTCTTTTTGATGATCGATTCTATGCTGCAAAAAAGCGTATTGACTGAAAGGATCGCAAGCAGCCCGACAGCCCCCCATAACCACCACACTGCCCCTGAAGGCTGCTGCACAAGCCATTTAAAGAGCGGGATGTCAATTGAAGAGAGCTCAGGATAAGAAGGCATGATGACCGCGCCTGCTATGAAAAAGAGCGTTATCAGAAAGAGAAGCCAGAGGCTTGTTCTTAAAGACAGGAGTATTTCATATGTTTTTTTCAAAAGAGCCATTTTTTGTCTTGTCAGGTAAAACACTGTCATTCCGGCTTGTCCGGAATCGTCATTGAAAAAGATTCCGGACAAGCCGGAATGACAAATTCATTTTACTATGTGCCTTGTCTTTAAACTTTTTACCTTATTTTTTTTAAAAACTGTGCGAGCTCTTCATCAAAAGGCTTACCCCGAGATATGTGAACATGACGACTCCAAAACCCGCTATGCCTATGATGGCTGCGGGCTTTCCAATCCACCACTGCCTCAGTCGCGCGTGAAGATAAAAGCTGTAGAATATCCAGAGGATGCTGGTCCATAGCTCCTTTGGAGTCCAGAGCCAGTAAGTCCCCCACGCAAGATAAGCCCATATCCCGCCGAATATCATGGACAATGTGAAGAGGCAATACGCGATAAGTATCGCCCTGTACTGGAGCCCCTCTGTCACGGCTTCATTATCCCTGATATAAACATAACCAAGCGCGGACGCGACTCCGAAAAGGGCGTAGGACATGAAGGCAAGCACAACATGGGTCTCAAACCAGATGGTCTTCAGCACGGGAGGGAGAGGGAAGTTGCGGGGCTCGTAGATAAGCGCAAGCACAGTCAACAATGCCGCTGAACCGGCTATGAGATTATGGAATTTTCTGCTGTTCTTTATCTTTCCGCAGAAGGGCAGCGCAAATGCCGCGATAGACGCGGCTAAAAAAACCATTGTATCATGCGGGCCGACAAGCGGGATCCTTTCAAGCTCAGAGGCCCTGTATAACATATATCCTGACTGAAGCAGTATCCCGAGGAAAAGAAACGGCCTGAAAAATAGCGCGAAGAGATACGCGCCGAAAGATAATATCAAAATCATATGCATAGTAAATATATTCTCTTTATCATTCCCCTCTAAAAAGAGGGGTAAGGGGTGTGTTTTTATCTCAACATCCCCCTGTATCCCCCTTTTCTAAGGGGGAATTTAAGGAACAGATTCCAGCATAAAAACCGAAAGTGTCATATTCTACCCCATTTGGCTCCCTAATAGCAGTAATAACAGCTCTCAAATTGATTTTATTGCGCTGATTCATTTATCTTAAATACAGACGCATAAAATAATAGTTTAAGGAGAAAATATATGTTGACCATTTCAGACATTGCGGTTGAAAAAGCAAAAGAGATACTTTCTGCAGAGGGCAAACCCGATTTCGGGCTGAGGCTGTATATGGCAGGAAGCAGCTGCTGCGGGCCTTCTTTCGGAATAGACGTCGTAGAAAACCCTGAAACAGGAGACGCTGTAGTAGAGAAAGGCGGGCTTAAGGTCTTTGTTGATCAATCAGCTTCAGAAAAGCTCAAGGGCATGGAGCTCGACTTTGTTGATGACGGCGAGAGGCAGGGATTCATGTTCACCGGCAATCCGCCTTCTGCGTCATCATGCGGCACCGGTTCAGGATGCAGCAGCTGCGGGTAACGCTCATTTATCAATAAATAACATGCAACTAAAAATAGTCATTCCGGCTTGTCCGGAATCATTACCACAAAGATTCCGGACAAGCCGGAATGACAGAAATAGTACAAGCTGACTTTTAAATCTCTTCCGGTATTGTGCTTATCAGATTAAGAAAGGTTTCAACGATATCAGGGTCAAAGTGAATGCCTGACTCTGAGCGGATATACTCTATTATCTTTTCCTTCGGCCATGCCTTTCTGTAAGGACGGTCTGATGACAGTGCATCCCAGACATCTATGATCGCGAATATCCTTGCCGCAAGCGGTATCTCATTGCCTTTAAGCCCGTTCGGATAGCCGGAGCCGTCCCATTTCTCATGATGAGAGAACGGGATGTCAAGTGCGGGCCGCAGATATTCGACAGGATAGATCATCCCATGCGCAAGGTTGGGATGGTTCTTCATGATCCTCCATTCCTCATCTGTTAACTTGCCGGGCTTAAGCAGAATATTGTCAGGTATACCCATCTTGCCTATATCATGCAGAAGCGCGCCTCTTTTTATATGGATGATATCTTCTTCCTTTACTCCCAGTTCGCGTGCCAGAGATATGGTTATCTCAGTAACACGCCTTGAATGCCCCTCTGTCTCTTTATCACGAAGATCCAGCGCTCTGGCCCATCCTTCGATCGTGGAATCATATGCAATGGCAAGGTCGACATTGGAACGTTTGAGGTCTTCAAAAAGGGTTGCGTCATCTATGGCTATAGCTCCCTGCGTGGCGACGGTATTGAAAAAATCCAGCCACTCGTCATCAGCATTAAAGAGTGTGCGTTTAAATATCTCCAGGACGCCCTTGACCTGGCCTTTTGCAATAAGCGGAACCGCGAAATATGTTACAAACTCTTCTTTGCTGAAATGTTCCGAAGTTTTAAATGCCGAGGGTTCATCCTTGAGGTTCGGGATAGATATAATATGGCGCTCCTTTGCCGCGCGGCCGGCATAACTCTCGCCCATTCTTACATTTGCATGTTTTAACGCGGCTGAACGAAAACCCTTGGAAGCAAAATACCTCAGCGTCATCGAGGCCTCATCCAGAAGCAGGACAGCGGCAGCGTCCAGGTCAAGCTGTGTGATGACCTGTTCAAGAAATATATTAAGTGTGACACGCAGGTCAATGCTTGATGTGATCGCCATATCAATGGAATGGAGGGCATTTATGCGCTTAAGCTGACGCTGTACCAGTTCCTCAGACCTATTGCGTTCCGTAACATCCCTGAATATACCCTGCACGGCAATGGGCTTTCCGTTAACAAACTTACACCTTATATTTCCTTCAACAT
The DNA here is from genome assembly GCA_016207885.1 of Nitrospirota bacterium. Lineage (NCBI taxonomy): Bacteria > Pseudomonadati > Nitrospirota > Nitrospirota bacterium. The sequence continues at coordinate 68,797 of JACQZE010000004.1, forward strand.
CTATCAATCTTCCGTCCCTGCTGACAAAGACAGCTTCAACATTGTCATTTGACTCACAAGACATTACTTTTATGAAAACATCTTTACATTTCTCCAAACAGCTTGGGTGAAGAATATCAAATATAGAGATCTTATCGATCTCCTCCCTGGTGTAACCCAATGTCTTAAGCCATGAGGAGTTAACAAAGATAAATTTACCTTCAGTATCCAGACTCTGGATAAGGTCGCTTGTATTTTCAAAGAGCTCGCGGTAACGCTCCTCACTCTCCCGTATCAACTTCCTGGACCGATTTCTCTCTGTTATGTCCTTAATTATCCCGGTAAAGAAATCTTCGCCTTTGACCTGCCATTTGGCAACGGATATCTCCAGTGGAAATTCCTTTCCGTCTTTTCTGAGCCCTGCCATCTCAACAGTCTTTCCGATCACATGTGATTCGCCGCCCCCTGCAACCCTGTCCAGCCCATTCTGGTGAGCGTCACGAAACCGTTCCGGCATTAGCATCGTAACACACTGCCCCGCAAGCTCATCGGCAGAATAGCCAAAGATATCTTCAGTGGCGGTGTTAAAGAATATGATCTTGCCGCAGCCGTCTATTGAGATTATCGCATCATTTGCAGAGTCAATAATGGTGCGAAGCTTCTCTTCGCTCTCAAAGATCCCGTCCTCCATCTTCTTCCTTTGAGTTATATCCCTCACCACATGGATAAGGCCGATGAGCTTATTCTCTTTATCAAAGCGGGGCATGGATCTTATCTCAATGAATTTATTCAGATGCGGCTCAAAGACCTCAAAGGTGGCAGGCTTGCCTGTCTTCAGGCAATTACAGCTCGGGCATCCCTCAGGCGGGCATGCGGTGCCGTGATAATACTCAAAGCACTTCGCCTTCATATCCTGAAGGACCGGCAGGTGCAGTATCTGCTCTGCCGCTTTATTGGCCCTTATGATATTGAAATCAATATCATGGACCGTTATCATGTCAGTGACCGAGTCAAAGACCTCTTCCCAGTCGCGCTTTGATTCAAAAAGCTCTTTCTCATATCTCTTCCGTTCTGTAATATCCGAGAATGAGAATATAACCCCCATATCAAGATTGTCGGGGTTAGTAGGGGCTACCTGGATATATACATCAATGTAAGTCCCGTCTTTGCGCCTGCACTGTGTATCTACCTCTCCCCTGCCTTTCCGGGCGATGTCATCATAGAGCGCCCTGCCGACACGCTCAAACTCCTCATGCTCGTCGTAAAACATCTCCGTGGAATTGCCGACAAGTTCATCTTCTGAATATCCGACCAGCTCAACGAACCTTTCGCTTACCCATTTCATTTGCCGGTCCTGAAGCAGCCCGATGCCGTTGGGGGAAGCGGTAAGGATGCTCTTGAGGTTTGCCTCGCTCTTCTCCAGCACACTGTCGATAGTTTTGACTATCTTTTCATGCGAGACCTCTTTAAGCACCTTTTTAACCCTGAACGGGAGGATATCCATCAGGTTCTCGTTTTTAACGATGTAATCAGCCGCTCCGAGCTTCATCATCTCAACAGCTATCTTCTCATCGCCGAACCCTGTGACAACAATAAAAGGAATCTCAAAGCCCTCTTTGGCAAGCAACTCAATGACCTGCTTCCCGGACATATCCTGAAGCTTGTAATCAAGCACCATCAGGCTGACCTTGCTGGCCGTCACATTTGTGACAGCCTCCCTGCCTGTAAAGACGCCCACAGTATTATGGCCCGCATCCTGCAGGGTCTTAACAATAAGGTTGTTGACGCCCTTGTCATCCTCAACAACAAGGATTATGCCTTCTGTCTTATTCACTTTTCTGGTTAACATTTAATTGGTTACTCCGGAACTTCCATCATCTGTAAAAAAACGCCCAGCTCTTTAACCGTCTCAACAAACGCGTCATAATCAACCGGCTTCACTATATAGCTCGCGCATCCCAGTTCATAGCATTTTTTAATGGTCGTGTCGTCATCCGTTGTTGTTACCATGATCACCGGTATCCTGCGCAGTTTCTCATCCTTTTTCATCCTGACGAGAACCTCGATCCCGTCAACCCTCGGCATACGGATGTCAAGAAGCAGAATATACGCCGCCCCGTTATGCTTCCTGGGCCCCGGCCCTTGCCCGAATAAAAAATTAAGGGCCTCCTGTCCGTCCTTGAAATGAATGATCTCATTTTCAATGCCCGTACGCTTAAGGTTCTTCATGATCAGGCCGGCATGCCCAAGATCGTCTTCAGCTAAAAGAATCACAATATTGTTTTTCATGGCATATCCTTATTTATTTCCCCTCTAACAAGAGCCAACAGTAGGTGTCTTAAGCAGGGATTAAGGGATGTGTTTATTTTTCATCCTCTGCATTAAATAATATTAGTATTTAAAAATATATGCAAGATGCATTATATTTGACTCTCTTGTTTTATTTATTCCCCGGCAGTTCCACATAAAACCTGCTCCCCTTGCCGACTTCCGACTCCACCCATATTCTGCCATGCAGCCGCTCTAATATCTTGCGCGTTATGGTCAAGCCGAGGCCTTCACCCTCGTATCTGTCCGGCTCAAGCCGGTAGAATATTTCAAATATCTTCTCTTTATGCTCAGGCGCGATGCCTATGCCGTTGTCTTCAACGCAATAGGCCGTCCGTCCGCCTTCCATATGTCCCGAGACTTTTATAAGGCCTTTCCTGCCGGGAGACATATACTTTATGGCATTGCCTATCAGGTTCAGAAAGACATGGCTGAGCTGCTCCCTGTCGCTTTGGCAGGGAGGGATCTCCGATATCTCAACCTTAATGCCGGATTCTTTTATCTTCATGTCAAAAACGCTGATAATGCCGGATACGAATTCGTTCATATCTATCTCTTCAACTTTTAATTCAACCCTCCCCAGCCTGGATACCTTCATAAGCCCGTTGAGGAGCATGTCCATTTTTGATATGTTACTGCGGATAAAATTGAGGTCTTCAGGTATTTCAGCCTGTATGAGAGAAGAGACTTTGCCCTTGATGTCTTCGGGGATATTCCCGTTCTTTATATAAAACAGCAATTCCCCCATAGCCGCTTCCAGTTCGCCGCAATAGCCCTGCACGTTTACCAGAGGTGTCTTGAGGTCATGCGAGCCGGCGTAGAGGATCTGCTCAAGGTCTCTTGTCTTCTGCTTAAGTTCCAGCGTCAGGCTCTCCCGTTCCTGCTCCGCCTTCCTGCGTTCGGTGATGTCACGGACGACATTAACTATGTAAACCCGGTCAAGCTGAACGCGTTTTGCATTGATCTCCACAGGGAATATTGATCCATCTTTACGCCGGTGCCGGCTCTCAAAGAGACTAAAACCGGTTTTCAGCATCTCCCCGCCGCGCCTGTTCCACATCGCCTGATCCAGGTCAGGGTCAATATCGCTTACTTTCATGGACAAAAGTTCTTCGCGGCTGAAGCCGAGATCCTGAAAGGCCCTTTCATTGGCATCAAGGAAATGCTGTGTTTCCGGATCGATCACCTCGATAGCGTCATTGGACTGGTCGATCAATGTACGGAACAGTCTGAGCGAATCCTCCGCAGCGGTTTGCTGAATGACCAGGGCCAGTGTGTTGCTGAGCCCGTCCAGCATGGAATCTTCGGCTGCAGAGATGCGGTGTTTGGCAAAGAGGGCCAGAACCCCTATCCTCCGGCCGTCCGGGACACGGAGCTGGTATCCTGCAAACGAGGCCAGCCCCAGGTCGCGGGCCCATTCATGATTGTGAACGCGAGGGTCATTCTGCACGTCGTTAGTCAGGAATTTGTGCGCCTCTCCCGAGGCGATGCGGCCGATCTTGTAACAGCCGAACGGAACACGGCGGTGGACTTCTCCGTCTATATGGGTGTAACGTCCCGAACTCGCCATCAGATGCAGGCAGCGGTCACGGTAGCGGCAGACGTGCGGCTCTTCCTGCATCCGGGCATGTACGCAGCCCTGTTCACACAGATCCCCTGGACTGATCAGCCAGATGCGGCAGAAATCGGCGTTAAATATCCGGACGATACCGTCGGTAATGCTCTTGAGTTTCTGTTCCTGTCCCGCAGGCATGAGGAGCGACTGTTGCAATAAGTTGACACCCTCCTCCCACCGGAGCATATCATCGCGTTCCTTCTCTGCCTTTTCCCTGTCCATGATATTATCCAAAAGCCTGTCGATCTCTCTGGCTGCCTGTTCCTTCCCCAGAAACTCGTCGGGCGGGACGTAATAGAAGTTTCTGCAGACCACCCCGCCGAATATTATGAGCGGATGGGTGTATATAACGTCTTTGATGATCTCAGGTGAAAAACGGCTGCGGTTATACTGGCATATGGCAAGCACATCGTTCTGAGGCAGGAAATAGTTCAACTTCGCCTCATACTCTATCAGGCGTTCTGTGCCGGGATCGCCGCCCAGCATCCACGTCATCTCGCCGGTAGCCCTTAAGGCGGAAAAACCGGCGGCCTTCGCCTCATCCGTGGCGCGTTTCAGAAAACTGATCATCCAGTCGGGATCAAAGTACCCCTGTTTAAGATATGCGTCCTGCTTTCTCAATATGTCCAGTTTCCCGGATCGAACCGCAGTATCAACGTCTATGCCGGCAGCCTTCATTTCTCTGATGACCATCTCCGCTGTATTGTCGTCAACGATATAAACGCATTTTTCTCCGCGCTCCAGCCCGATCCTCATGAAAGGGATAACGGCGGCAAACTGCTCCTCCCGTGTCTCGTAAATCAGGCACAGATGATTATGCACTACGAGTTGTCCTATGGCTGTTGCCAGGTCAGTCTCACCAATATCTGATACGCCCGTTCTCATATCCATTCTTATCCTCTTTTCCTGCGCCTGGCGTTAAGTCTCTACCCTGCTTCATGCGGCAGCGCCACAAAAAACCTGCTCCCCTTGCCTGCCTCAGACTCAACCCATATCTTACCGCCGTGCCTCTCTACCATCCTCTGCACTATCACAAGTCCCAGTCCTTCTCCTGCTTTTGAAGGGTCGAGCTGATGGAATATGTGGAATATCTGCTTCTGGTGTTCAGAGGCGATCCCGATGCCGTTGTCCTCCACGCAATAGACAGAAAGATTGCCTTCCTTATGCCCGGAGACCTTTATCTTTCCTTTGCGCGCAGTGTCAAGATACTTAACAGCATTTTCAATAAGGTTTGAGAATATCCTGATCACCTGCTCCCTGTCCCCTGTGCATCGCGGCAGGTCTGTTACTTCAAAATCCGCTCCCGCTTCCTTCATTCTGTAATTAAGATTGCTTAATATCCCGCTTATCAGCATATTCATATCAATATCTTCTGTCTTCAGGTCAGCGTTGCCTGAGCGGGAAAACTGCAAGAGCCCGTTCAGGAGCGTATCCATACGTGAAATACTCATGCTTATAAAACCAAACGACTCGGGAAGTTCATTGGCAAGTAATGTTATCTCTTTTCTGATCTCTGCAAATATATCCTCCCGCTCTATCCGGCTGACTATGTCCTCCATGGACTTCTTCAATTCACCGGTGTAACCGTTAATGTTCACAAGAGGGGTCTTCAGGTCATGCGTGGCTGCGTACAATATCTGTTCAAGCTCAAAGTTGCGGCGTTTAAGCTCTGTATTGAGTTTCTCACGCTCCAGTTCAGAAGCCTGAAGGCGCGATATATGACTTTTCAGGTTTTCAGCCATACTGTTATATGATGAGGCAAGCTCAGATATCTCATTTCTGCCCTTGATCTCAACCCTGTAATCATATTCGCCGTCTGCTATGCTGTTGACGCCCTGTTTCAATCTGTCAACCGGCACAGTTACGAGCCGTCTGAAGAGCATTGTTGACAGAAGGAAAGTTATGCAGGCAAGAATCAGCACCGGGATGATCCAGATTATCGTCTTTTGCCATACATCGGAATAACTGACCATGACCGGGATGCCGACCGTGTTGATGGTGAGTTCTCCAACCTTTCTTCCGAACCCGTTTTTATCTCCGTAAGTTTGTAAAAGGGAGGCAGGGGCGTCCCCGGGGTCGCCATGGCATTTAAGGCATTGTTTTTCAAAATAGTACGGGGTCGCCACGGTGAAATAAGGCGCTCCGTTATGATATACGGTTCCGCGCCATTTCCTTTCTTCAGGATTATCCCTGAAGAAACGGATTATCTTCTTCTCTGTTTCATCAGCCATATTTTTAGGGTTTCTCGGATTCTCGGTCGCGAACTTGATGTAGTAATCGGGATATCTCTGGAGGAAACGCTCGGCCTGCCCCCTTGCGATAAAACTTGTTGACATGGCCTCAAGCACAAAATCGTCTTTAACTATCTCATACATCTTCGGCCTGAGGACTTCCCTGACGTACTGCCTTGTCGCCTCCACCTCGGCTAATATCTTTTCGCAGATACTATAGGCCTCCTGCTCAAGGCTGCGCCTGGTCTCTTTATATGCAATGGCAGAGAGAACCGCCAGAGCCAGCAGGAGTACGGATAAGAATGTTATTGTGAACCTTGTCTGAAGTTTCATTTTATTAAATTAACACACCCCTTAATCCCTGCTTAAGACACCTACTGTTGGCTCTTGTCAGAGGGGAAACAAAAGGAAAATCGCATCAAAGTTTCTCCCCTCTATAAAGAGGGGTGCAGGGGTGTGTTTTATATTCATGTCGGCAGCGCCACATAAAACCTGCTGCCTTTCCCCAACTCCGACTCCACCCATACCTTCCCGTTATGCCTCTCAAGTATCTTGCTCACGATGCTGAGGCCGATGCCCTCACCCTTCACTTCTTCAGGATGCAGCCTTTGGAAGACTTCGAATATCTTCCCCTGATCCTCAGGGGCGATGCCGATGCCATTGTCCTCAACACAATATACAGCCTGCCCGTCTTCTTTTCTCCCTGAGATACTGATGGCCCCGGGACGTTCAGGGGAAAGGAACTTGATCGAGTTGCCTATCAGATTGGAGAAGACCTGGTTTATCTGCATATTATCTCCGAAACATGAGGGCAGGTCTGCTATCTCTATCTTAGCCCCTGAATCCCTGACCTGAAAATCAATGGCGCTGACAACATTTGAAACAAGGCTGTTCATGTCTATCTCTTCCTTCCTGATCTCGGCATGCATGGAACGGGAAAACGATAAAAGTCCTGAAAGCATGGAGTCTATTTTGTGAATGCTTAAAAAAATGAAATGCTTAGACTCTGATATATCTTTTTCAATAATTGAAGCGATCTTTTCCTTAACCCCTTGTGAAATGTTTTCTCCCTCCAATGATGAAACCGCTTCCTGAAGCGACTTTGTGAGAAGCTTGCAATAACCCTGTATATTGATCAGCGGCGAGCGAAGGTCGTGTGATATCGTATAAACTATCTGCTGAAGCTCCTTGTTCCTCTCCTTCACCTGCTCGTTCAGATGATCGCGCTCTTTCTCTGCCTGCTTGCGCCCGGTGATATCCTCAAAAATGGCGACAAATTGCTCATGGCGCGGGCTATAGGCCGTGACCATAAAATACTTATCAAGTTCAGCCGAATAATTTGAAAAATGTATCGGCTCGCCGGTCAATGCTACGCGGCCGTAAGTTTCGATCCAGAATGGTTCGGTATCCGGCAGCACCTCAAGCACCGTTCTGCCTATCAGGTCTGCCGCGCGGAGCCCGGTCAGCCGTTCAAAGGCAGGATTGATCTTCAGGAAACGATAGTCAACCGGCCTGCCATTTTCGTCACAAATGATCTTGTGCAAGGCAAAACCTTCAAGCATGCCGTTGAAAAGATCGGCATACAGCTCTTCGCTCTCGCGCAGCGTGTCTTCTATACCTTTGCGCTTAGTGACGTCGCGCGCAACAGCGACCAGATAGCTCCGGTCTAACTGCACAAATTTCAGGCTGACCTCTACAGGAAAAGTTGACCCGTCCTTCCGCAGATGGACACTATCCCATATGCCGGATCCTGTTCTCCGGAGGCTATCCATTATTGTCGTAAAGTCTGACGGCTTGACAACGGGATCAATGTCGAAAACCTTCAGTGACAGGAATTCCTCACGGCTGTAGCCGAGGTCTTCACACGCTTTCCTGTTTACATCGAGGAAATTCCCTGTTTCCGGGTCAACAAGTTCAATTGAGTCATTGGACTGATCGATCAAGGTTTGATAGAGATTGAGATTCTCCCCGCTCTTCGTTAACTCAGCCAATACCTGCTTCCTGCGCCATTCATGCCGCAAAAGCCCGAATGTTGCCGTAGTAATCCCAAAGGCCCAGAGAACCAGCACTCCTATAAATAACTGTCTGTACTCCTCCCATTCTCTCTTTCTATTTACTCCGATAAGATCATCTATCTTCTCCGCATCTTTGATAATTTCCAATACAAGAGCGTTGATCTTCTGATCAACAGCCCAATCAATTCCGGGTTTCTCAGCGGCCTCCACATGCTTAGGGGCTTCAGTTTTTAACATTATAAGGTTCAGCCTGACAGCTTCGGCATAGGCGCGCATTTCAGGATCACTCAGCGGCTCTTTAATAAGGCCATGTTCGGTCTCTCCGCCGTTGAGGATAGAATCTGTGAGATGTATCGCCTCATCTATATGCTCCGTGACCTCCCTGATATCCATATCGGCATTTGCGTCAGAAGCCTCCTCTATCAGGAAATGCGCCAATGAGGTATTGATCTCGATGTCCATGGCAGCGTCGATAAAAAGCGAATCGGTATACTGGAGCCTGGTGAGATGGGCGCCCAGCAGGAAAAGAAAGAATGCGAATATGCCTAAGAATAAAACCGCTGACGGCAGGCCGTACGATTGCAGCGCCTTTTTCCAGACTGTTGAACTCTCTTTCATCTTTTACCTCTCTCTCCCGGCAGTTCCACATAAAACTTACTGCCTTTTCCAAACTCCGACTCCACCCATATTTTCCCGCCGTGTCTTTCAATTATCTTCCTTACTATCGCAAGGCCAAGTCCCTGTCCATGCACATCTTTATTGTGCATCCGGTAGAAGATGTCAAATATCCTGCCCTGCTCATCCAAGGGTATTCCAATGCCGTTGTCCTCAACACAATATACGGTTTGCCCGTCTTCTTTCCGGCCTGAGATGCTGATAGCCCCGGGACGTTCGGGAGAAAGGAACTTTATCGAATTTCCGATAAGATTGGAAAATACCTGATTTATCTGCTGCTCATCTCCGTAACATGAAGGCAGTTCAGACACGTCACATCGGGCTCCTGCTTCCTTCATCTGAAAATCAAATACATTCAGGACTTCACGAATTATGACATTCATATCAAGCCCTGCCTTGTTCAGTTCAATACTTGCCGAACGCGAGAACATAAGCATTGAGGAGAGCAGTGAGTCCATCTTGCTGATGCTCGCGTCTATATATGACACAGCTTCAGGAATATCCTTATCCACGATTGAGACAGCCTCTTCTCTTCCTTCTTTTGCGGCGACATCCTGCGTGAATGCAGAAACAACCTGCTGAACATCATCGGCCAGCATCCTGCTGTATCCCTGAATATTGATGAGCGGGGAACGAAGGTCGTGCGATACCGTGTAAACTATCTGCTGTAATTCCTTGTTTTTAACCTCAAGCTCCCTGCCAAGGCGCTCCTGCTCCACGACCGCCTTCTTCCGCAGAGACAGGTCCAGGCTTGCCGTTCTGAGAAGATACAGAATAACAAGGCCGAAAAATATAGTTATCGCCAGAAAGAGAACACTTATTTTTTTGAGTACCGCTCCTCCGCTGCCGCCTATCACCTTTTCATGGTCATGAAGGTATACTATCTGCCATCCCGGCATATTTCTTAATTCCTTTTGATGAATATGGTATTCCTTGCCGGCAGAATCAACAACCCGATTCTCTTTCGCCCTTATAACTCCCGACCATTCCCACGGCCCTTCTCCAAACTGCTTTGATCCCTTTATCTCCAGCGCCTGCTCAGGCGTGACCTTCCACAATGTCTTATAACGCCAGTCTTCACGGTTAGAGTAGAAGATCACCCCGTTGGGGCCTGTCATCATCATTACGCCTTCATAGGGTTTGACTATAGCCGCCCTCAGATGTTCTATGTTCTCTTTGATCACGATCACGCCTGAAGGGCGTTCATCTTTATTGACATAAACAGGGTAGGCGTAATATAAACCGCGTTTATTTGAGGTCACTCCGAGCGCCGCGTATTCTGCCGGAACGCCGCTGAAAGCCTGCCTGAAGTAAGGCCTGAATGAGTAGTTCTTCCCGACAAAACTGTCCGGAGAGTTGCGGTTGGAAGAGGCTATCGTGTTGCCGTTAACATCCATAAGGTAACAGACATCCATGGCCTCCATGATGGAGCAAAGACGGTCAAGCTGCCTGTTAGCCCCTGAGAGAGTCTCCGCGTTTCCGCTTTTAACAGCCTTTTGGAACTCCTCCTGCCTTGAAACAAAACCGAGAATTCCGGAGTACTCTCTGATATGCAGATTAATATCATCAGCAATATCATTCACAAGTTCTTCTGCCATGAAATTTGCCTCATCATAGGTTTTATCGCGAAGTGAATTGAAAAAGATGACCATACCCAATGATATGGAGAAAAAGGCGAGGAATGCTATTGTTGATATAATTATACGAAGCTTCATAAATTTAGATATGTAATGAAGTTGCAGTTACACTTATTACATATTTAATCATATCACTATTCGGCAGTATCTAAAAGAAGAAAACCTTATCCCGCGCTAATGGACTTCTCGATCTTCTCCCGCTCACCCGGAGTTGCCATAAAGACAAGGCTGTCATCAGTCTTCAGGCTATGGTCATCAGAAGGGTTATAGACCCAGTCCGTCCCGGTCTTTACGGCAAGGAGCAGGGCATCATGGTTCTTCCTCAGGTGCAGCGAGGAGAGCGGCCTTCCGGACAATGAGACGGGAACTTTTATCTCCTCGATCCTGAGGCTCTTGCTCTTGTCCCTCAGCATCGTGTCAAGGAAGGATACGACCGAAGGCCTTATCATCTCTGAAGCCATTCTCAGCCCGCCTATGAAGTTCGGGGAAACGACCGCGTCAGCGCCTGCCTTCTTTATCTTCTCGCTGTGTTTTATATCATTGCAGCGGGCAATGACCTTTATGGAGGGGTTCAGGTCTTTGGCAGTAAGGCTTATCACAAGGTTCTGGTTATCATCCCCTGTAACGGCAAAGAGCCCTTTGGCCCTCTGCACCCCTGCCATGAGGAGCGCGGCATTGTCAGTCGCGTCCTTCTCAATAAATATCTGGTCAGGATATGCCTCAAGGAACATCTCAAGATTCTTCCTGTCTGAATCCACAACCAGAAAAGGCCTCTTCGTCGCCAGCAGCTCACCTGCTATGTGATATCCGACCCTCCCGATTCCGCATAAAATATAATGATCTTTAAAATGCATCGCTTTCTTCTCCATCTTCCTCCTCCTGAAAGACTCCTTGAGTTCTCCCTCAACAACATATGCCGTAACGTTAGTGATTATGTAAGAGAGTACGCCTATGCCTGAAAACGCAATGAACATTGTGAATAACCTTCCGCCGGGGCTTGCCGAAAGATTGACTATCTCGCCGAAACCTATGGTGGTGATGGTGATGAAGGTCATATAAAGGCAGTCGATAAAGGAAGAATTACCGCCACTGATAATGTGGTAACCCGATGTCCCTGTTATCAGGATGACGAGCAGGGCCATGCCCGCGATTATGAATTTTCTGTAGATATGTTTATACATGGAATAAGTCATTCCATGATATCACATCGAATTTATTCTGTCATTTAGAAGGAGGTGCGACTGAGAAATCTTTGCTGTCCGCATACGGCTTGAGATTCCTCACCCCTGCGAAGATTCGGAATGACAAAAGAGGAAATGGGAAAATGGTGCCGAAGGGGGGACTCGAACCCCCATAGGTTGCCCCACACGACCCTCAATCGTGCGTGTCTACCAATTCCACCACTTCGGCTTCATTTTGAGCTTACAATAATATCACCTGAGGCGCTAAGATATCAAGCGGTTACGAAAACCGGCAGCCTGCGGTACTACCCCATGAATGAGGAGATGACAAATTTCAGGAGCAGAGAAGGGAATATTCCCAGAATTATCACCATGATTGACGTAAAGGCAAGTGTAAGCTTTACAGCATTGGGAACGTTAACCACAGCAAACTCCGCAGCAGGTTCCTTCATATACATATAGACAACAATCCTGAGATAAAAGAATGCTGAAACAGCGCTGAATATTACCGCGATTATTATCAGGTTTGTATACCCCGCCTTTATCGCCTCCATGAATATGTAAAATTTGCCGATAAAACCTGCCAGAGGAGGAATGCCTGTCAGGGAGAACATGAATATAAGCATCAAAGCGGATACAAGCGGATTCTTCTTTGCAAGCCCTGCGAAGTCCTGAATGCTGTCGCCTGTGATGCCCTCTCTCCTCATAAGAACAACAACGGTAAACGCGCCGAGGTTCATGAGGGTATAGATCATAAGATAGTTAAGCGTTGCGGCAAATGCTTCCTGTGTTCCAGGAAGAAACCCTATCACAGCGTATCCGGCATGGGCTATCGAGCTGTACGCAAGCATCCTCTTGATGTTTGTCTGTGACAGAGCCAGAATGCTTCCAACAGCTATCGTGACCATCGCAAGCGGCTCAAGGATCATCGACCATTGCAATTGCAAAGCTCCGAATGCGCTGAAGAAGACCCTGCCCATAACGGCAAATGCCGCTGCTTTCGGGCCGGTGGACATGAATGCTGTTATGGATGTCGGCGCGCCTTCATAAACATCAGGAGCCCACATATGAAAAGGCACAAGCGCTATCTTGAAGCCAAAGGCTGTGACAAAGAATATCAGCGCAAGCAATGTGACAGGGCTGTCAACAAGTTTGAGGCCATTGAGCGAGGCTGCTATCTCATACAGGTTAGTGGTGCCTGTAAGCCCGTATGCCAGCGCTATGCCGTAAAGCAGGAATGCCGATGAGAATGCTCCCAGAAAGAAGTATTTTATAGCAGCCTCATTTGAACTGCGCCTGTTCCTGAGTATGCCGGCAAGTATATAAAGAGAGAGAGCCATCAGCTCAAGCCCTAAGTAAAGCACCATCAGATCGATCGCGCCAACCATTATCATCATGCCGGATGTCGCGAAGAAGAGCAGCGCGTAATACTCCCCTAAAGATGCGCCCTCTATATCCATATACTTGAGTGATATCAGGATAGTGATAATGACAGTTATATAAAAGATAAGCTTAAAGAACGAGGCATATCCGTCAAAGATGAACATGCCCTGAAAAACGGTTCCGGACAAGACCGGATCCATAAGGCTGAAATTATAATACGCGGAGAGAAGCGTTCCGAGTATCCCGGCAAACGCTACAGCCTCCTTCTTCTTTATTACAAGGTCAAGAAGCAGCACCGCAAGCCCGGTTCCTATCATTATGAGCTCAGGCGTTAGAATCCTCATGTTCTCCATATTGAACAAATCAGTTGCCTCCTGATAACCATTGCATGTAGTCGAGCATAAACCCTGCCGTGTTATTTATCTCTATCCCTCTTAACATATGCTGTACGGAAGCATGCATATAGCCGAGGAAGAGGTTGGGATACAGCCCTATCCAGAAGACGAGCAATATCAACGGAAGCAGTATAATGACCTCCCTGAAGTCAAGGTCGGAAACAGATATGCCCTCCACCACTTTTCCGAAGAATATCCTCTGATACAGCCACAGCATATATCCCGCGCCGAGAATAATTCCGGTTGCCGCAAGTATTCCGTAGGTATTATTTTCAGTGAACGCCCCCAGTATTATGAGGAATTCTCCTATAAAGCCGTTGGTAGAAGGCAGGCCTATTGATGCGAATGTGAATATCATGAATATGCCTGCGTACCACGGGACGAGCTTTGCAAACCCGCCGTAATCAGATATCTGCCTCGTATGCGTCCTCTCATAGATCATGCCGACCATCAAAAAGAGCGCGCCGGTGATAATTCCGTGATTCAGCATCTGGAGTATCCCGCCCTCAACGCCCTGAGTGTTCAGCGCGAAGAGCCCGAGTGTGACAAAGCCCATGTGACTGACGCTTGAATACGCGATGAGCCGTTTGAGGTCCTTCTGTGCAAAACAGACAAGTGCGCCGTAGATGATAGCAATGACAGATAATATCATAAGGAATGGCGCGAAATATTCGGTAGCCGCAGGGAACATAGGCATGGAGAACCTCAGGAAGCCATATGCTCCCATCTTTATCAGCACCCCTGCAAGTATGACGCTGCCGGCTGTGGGCGCCTCTGTGTGAGCGTCAGGAAGCCACGTATGGAAAGGGAACATCGGAACCTTCACCGCAAAGGCGGCAAAGAAAGCAAGGAAGAGCCAGTATTGAAGGCGGACGGGCATATTCATATCGCTGAGCGCAAGGATGTTCAGTGTCCCGCCGGCGTAAAAATAAAGCACCACAATGCCGACAAGCATAAGCACGCTGCCGACAAGGGTGAAGAGAAAGAACTTGACAGCCGCATATATCCTGTTGCTGCCGCCCCATACACCGATAAGTATGAACATCGGTATAAGCATCATCTCCCAGAAGAGATAAAAGAGGAAGAAGTCAAGAGATACAAAGACCCCGAGCACGGCTGTCTCAAGCAGGAGCAACGCGATATGGAATTCCTTGACCTTTGCCTGGACTGACTTCCAGGATACAAGCACCGAGAGTATGCTCAGCAGGATAGTGAGAAAGACAAATAGTATGCTGATGCCGTCAATTCCGATAAAGTAGCTTATGCCCCACGAAGGTATCCACTCATATCTCTCGCCGAACTGCATAAGGTATGAAGTCTTGTCAAAACCGGTCAGTACCGGGATCGATATGAACATAACGCCTGCTGTGACAATAAGGCTTGTCCACCTCACAGCCCTGGCGTTGCTCATGAAAAGAAGCGCCGCCGCCCCTATCAGAGGGAGGAAGACCATGAAGCTCAAGATAGGATATTCAGATTGAAAGTATATTTCCTGCATCTATCGTCCTTTTAGAAAAAAAACATCATTCCGATTATTATCAGCACTCCGGCTGCCATCATAAACGCGTAAGATGATATAAGGCCTGTCTGCATCTTGCGCAGTCCCCGGCTGAATGACCCGATGAGGCTTGGAACGCCGTTGACTACTCCCTCTATAAGCCTGATGTCAAAGAAACCGAGTATTATTCTGTCAGACGCCTTGATGAGCGGGTTTACAATTGTTTTGGCATAAAGCTCATCCACCCAGTATTTGTTATAGAGCAATGTGTAGACAGGCTTAAATGCCTCTGCGAACTTCTGAGGCAGGCCTGTCTTTGAAATATAAAAAAGTATCGCGGTCACGATCCCGGCGATGCTGATAATTACAGAAGCGCTCATGATCATGATTTCGTCACTATGGGAGCCTTCACCTGCAGGGTGCCCGAGTACCGGCGCAAGGAACTCTCCTATCTTATCCCCGTGCTCAAGCAAAAGCGGAGGAATGCCCACCCATCCGGCTGCGACCGCGCCGGCCGCAAGCAGCATCAGCGGAACGGTCATGACTGCGGGTGATTCATGAAGGTGGTGCTTCTGCTCTTCTGTTCCCCGGAACTCACCGTGGAAGGTGAGGAATATAAGCCTGAATGAATAAAAGGCTGTCATAAAGGCCGCGACGGTTGCGAGTATCCAGAGGAACTTGCCCATATCCCCGCCGGAAATATACGCTCTCCATAATATCTCATCCTTGCTGAAAAATCCCGACAGGCCCGGTATGCCTGATATGCTGAGCGAGGCGATTATAAATGTCCAGTAGGTGACCGGCATATATTTTTTCAGTCCGCCCATCTTCCGCATGTCCATCTCATTGCCCATCGCGTGAATAACGCTGCCTGAACCAAGAAAAAGTAATGCCTTAAAGTAGGCGTGAGTATAAAGGTGGAAGATACCGGCGGTATAAGCCCCGACGCCAAGCGCGAGGAACATATACCCCAACTGGCTGATGGTTGAATACGCGATAACACGCTTTATATCATTCTGGACAAGCCCTATTGATGCAGCGAATATCGCGGTGGCCCCTCCGACAACCGCAACGGTCGTCATCGCTGCGGGCGACAGGCTGAAGAGCGGGTTACAGCGCGCAACGAGATAAACACCTGCTGTGACCATAGTGGCCGCATGTATCAAAGCAGAGACAGGCGTCGGCCCTTCCATAGCGTCAGGCAGCCAGACATGAAGAGGCATCTGCGCGGATTTTCCCATAGCTCCGCAAAACAGGAGAAGACATATAAGCGTAACAGTATCGACCTGATGGCCGAATAGGTTTACCGTCTGTCCGATAACAGAGCCCGCGCCGCTGAAGACCTGCATGTATTCAATGCTTCCAAAGGTGAGAAATATCAGTATCACGCCGAGCCCGAAACCAAAATCGCCGAACCTGTTCACAATGAACGCCTTCTTGCCTGCGTTTGCAGCAGAGCTCTTTTCATACCAGAAGCCTATCAGAAGATATGAGCATAGCCCGACCGCCTCCCATCCGAAATAGAGGAGTATGAAGTTGTTCGCCATAACAAGCATGAGCATTGAAAACACAAAGAGGCATAAATATGCGAAGTATCTTGAGTATCCTTTATCGCCATGCATGTATCCTATGGAATATATAAAGACCAGAGAGCTTATCGAGGTAACGACAAGAAGCATTATGGCTGAGAGCTGGTCTATGAGAAAACCGATAGGAACGCTGAAGCTGCCTGATACGAGCCATTTATATACTTCAATCCTGATAACCTGCCCTGAACTGACATCAAAAAATGCCGATACCGCAAGCAAAAATGATCCAACCACAGCAGGCACAGCTATCCAGTGCGCCTTGTCTCTTATCCTGCCGCCGAAGAGGATATTGATTATAAAAGCAGCCAGCGGAAGTAATGGGATTAAAATATATTTCATATGGTCAGTTTCTAACTCTTATTTTCATCCCTTTAATAAATTTATCTCATCAGAATTGAGCGTCGGGTTGTTCTTGTAAAATACTATCAGTATGGCAAGCCCTATAGCCGCCTCTGCCGCTGCGACGGTAATTACAAAAAATACCATCACCTGTCCTGTCATGGACTGAAGGTAATGGCTGAAAGCCGCAAAACTGATATTAACCGAGTTAAGCATCAGCTCCATGGACAGAAAGATCATTATAAGGTTGCGCCTGACCAGAAAACCGAAGATACCGATACTGAACAGCACAGCGCTCAACATTACATACCAGCTTAAAGGTACCACTGACACCTCCTAATCAAGTTTCCTCTTTGATAAGACAACTGCCCCGATTATAGAGACAAGCAATATCAGCGATGCTATCTCAAACGGCAGCAGGAACTTTGTAAATAAAATATCCCCTATGACCTTTATATGCCCATCCGCCGTGATCTTCTCTATAGAATACTCGCCAAGTTCAGGATATACCGCAAACCCGCTCAGCACAGGCAGCAATAAGACAATAAAGCCAACGGATACAAGCAGGCCGACTATCCAGATGCTCTGAAACTTTCTCTCCTTCTCTATCTTTCTCAGGTTAAGAAGCATGACGACAAAGAGGTATAGCACAAGGATGGCACCCGCATATACTATTATCTGAATGGCGGCAAGAAATTCGGCATTAAGAAAAAGGTAAAGCCCTGCAATATGAATAAAGAGTATGAGCATCCACATAACACCGTGAACCGGGTTCCTTCTTGTAACAACAAGTATGGAAAGGAGTGTAAGCGTTACTGCGAAATATGCGAAGAATATCTGCGGAAGTGTCATACCCCTCCTCCGGCTGCTATCTTTTCAACTGCCTTGTGAGCGATGTCCGCTGACTTCGGCCCCCAGAACTTCTCAAAATAAACTTTGCCCTTGTCTCCAGCCATATATTTATCCCAATTCTCCAGCAGGCGTTCCTTTGTATAGTAGAACTCCTCTCTTGTGTAGCCTGAATACTCAAAGTGGTCTGTAAGCGCGATAGCTCCGAAAGGACATGCCTCAACACAGAAAGCGCAGAAGACGCACCTGAGCACATCTATCTCATACCTGTTAACGACCTTTATATGGTCCTCGCCGTCGCTTGTGTAGATGTGGATACATTTAGACGGACAGACAGCAGCGCAGAGGCCGCAGCCGACGCATTTCGCCTTGCCTGTCACATCGCTTCTGACAAGCGCGTGCAGGGCTCTCGCACCCGGGAAAGGAACCCTCTTCACCTTCGGGTACTGCCTTGTGACCGCAGGCGTAAAAAGCTCCTTCATTGTAAGGGCGAGCCCGCCGAGGATCTCTATGAAGAATACTTTTCGTAACAGTTCTTTAAATGTCATACCCATAACAGTTTAATAAATGCTGTGATCACAATATTTGCAAGGGCTAAAGGTATAAAGAGCTTCCAGCCTAAATTCATGAGCTGGTCATACCTGTATCTCGGAAGCGTAGCCCGTATCCAGAAATAGAAGAATATAAAAGCATATACCTTCAGGAGGAACCATACCGCTTTCGGCACATGCGCGAAGATCCAGAAATCAGGCCCGCTCCATCCGCCTAAGAAACATACGGCAGCTAAAGATGACATTACGAACATACCGGCGTATTCAGCCATAAAGAAGAGGCCGAAACGCATCCCACTGTACTCGGTCGCGTAACCGGCAACCAGCTCTGTCTCTGCCTCAGGCATATCAAACGGCGCCCTGTTCGTCTCAGCAATGGCAGCCATGACAAAAACGAAGAAGGCTATGGGCTGCAGAAAGATAAATGGCAGGCTATGCTGCGCGGTGACGATCTGTTTCAGGTCGGCGCTGCCCGCAAACATCATGACGCCTACGAGGCTGAGCCCCATGGCTATCTCATAGCTTATGACCTGTGCTGAAGACCTCAGACCGCCCAGGAAAGAGTATTTTGAATTAGATGCCCAGCCGGCAAGGATGATGCTGTATGAGCCGACAGATGAAAGCGCAAGTATATAGAGAAGGCCGATATCAAGGTTCACCACGGAGAACTTCTCCCAGAATGGTATCACCGCAAAGGATGCCAGCGCAGCCACAACACCCAGGACAGGCGCAATGTAAAATATCGGCTTATCAGCTTGCGCCGGAATAATATCCTCTTTAAAAAACAGCTTAATGCCGTCGGCTATCGGCTGAAGCAGGCCATGCCACCCTACCCGCATGGGGCCCATGCGAGCCTGCATATGCCCTATGACCTTGCGCTCAAAATAAACGACATAGGCAACATGCAGCAGAACAACACCGATTAACACAGCTATCTTTAAGATAAGTATCGCGAATTCAATCATATAGTCAATGTATTTTTATTCACTTCCCACTACATCATCATCAGTTCCATGAGAAGCCTTCTTGAGTTCTCATCATTGGGGTCAAGGTCAACCGCCTTCTCAAGCGTCTTTATGGCCTTGTCGGTCATCCCGCTCTTTGCGTAAGAGAACCCAAGATGAAAGAAGGTATCGGCATCTGTCGGATTAATGGCTATAACGCTCTCAAACGCCTTGATAGCCTCCTTCATAAGGTTCTTTTTCGTGTACGACCTGCCGAGGTGATAATAAGCAACCGCGTATTTCGGGTCCCTGCGCACGACCTCTTTGAAGTTCTCAATAGCCTTGCCCATTCTTCCTTTATGGTAATAGGTAATGCCGGCAAAATAATAAGCCCCGACATACTCGGGATTGATCTCTATGACCTTCTCAAATGTCTCGATAGCCTTGTCTATGCTGCACATACGGTAATACGCCATGCCCTTGGCAAAATAAGCATCAGCCCACTTCGGCTCTGACTTAAGCGCCTTGTCGTAATATTCTATGGCATCCTCAACAAAGCCGCCGTCATACATGAACTTGCCCATAAAGTAATTCGCTTCGGCGTCCTCAGGGTCAAGCTTAAGCGCCTCGTCCATCTCGATGACAGCGAGGCCGAGAGATGCAGGGCCGCCGCGGCGGCGGTACATGAGCGCGCTTGCTATATAACCTTCGATGGACTTTTCCATACGGCTGCCGCAGTCCTTGCAGAACTTGCTGTCTTCCTGGTTGCCTGTGCCGCACTTTTTACATAACATTTATTTTCATCTCCTTTTAAAGACTCCCCTCAGCAAGCAACGGGGAATCTTAATGTTAATGAATTATTGTTTTTATATTCGCTGCTTGACCCTGTATCGGAACAGGGTCTACGCTCGCTATCCATTTTATTGTTCCTGTTTCCCCCTTAAACCGGAAGAAATTAAATAAATTATCTGTCACATTCACCAAGAACTATATCTATGGAACCGATATTCGCTATAACATCCGCGACAAGGTTGCCCTCGCACAGTTTCGGCAGGACCGATACATGCACAAAGGACGGCGCCCTCACCCTCATCCTGTAAGGCTTCCCTGTCCCGTCGCTTACAATATAAAATCCGAGTTCGCCCTTGGGCGCCTCTGTTGCGACATATATCTCGCCTTTAGGCGCTGTCTGAGGCCCTTTCGTCATAAGAATGAACTGATGGACCATGTGCTCCATATCCTCAAGCACCTTCTCTTTTGCAGGGAGCACGAACTTGGGTTCGTCAGCCAGAATGGGGCCAGCAGGCATCCCGTCGATACACTGTCTTATTATCGAATTGGACTGGCGCAGTTCCTCCATCCTGACACGGTAACGGTCATATATGTCGCCGTTCTTTCCGACAGGCACTTCCCATGTGAGTTTATCATAGACGCCGTAAGGCATAAACTTTCTGACATCATAGGCAACACCGGAACCCCTGAGGGTGGGCCCGCTGAGCCCCCAGTCAACAGCATCTTCAGCAGATATGACGCCTATGCCTTTTGTCCTCTTGAGCCATATCCTGTTCTTATCTATGAGGGTCTCGTACTCCAAAACCCTTGTGGGAAACTCTTCCGTAAATTTATAAAGGTCATCCAGCCACTCGTCATCCACATCGCTCTTGACGCCGCCTATCCTCGGATAGGTAACCGTGAGCCTCGCGCCGCAGAGCCTCTCAAAAAGGTCGACAAGCTTCTCCCTCTCCCTGAAGCAGTAGAGAAAGACGGTCATCGCGCCTATATCAAGGGCATGTGTGGCAAGCCAGAGGAGATGGCTCAATATGCGCGCCATCTCTCCGGTGAGCGTCCTTATATACAGCGCCCTTTCCGGCACCTCTATCTCGAAAAGCCTCTCTACCGCCGTGCAGTACCCAATGTTATTCGCCATGGAAGAGATATAGTCCAAACGGTCAGTAAGCGGCAATACCTGAAGATAAGTCGAATTCTCAGAGAGCTTTTCCACTCCCCTGTGAAGATATCCGATATGCGGCGTGCACTTCACAACGGTCTCACCGTCAAGGTCGAGCACAAGCCTCAGAACGCCGTGGGTTGCAGGATGCTGAGGCCCCATATTGAGCGTAAGCTCTTCTGTTTTTACCCTGCTGTTTCCCTGTCCGCTCTTATTTCCCATAGTATGTTTCACGGCAAAGAGCCGCTATTAAAATATATCTTTAAGAACTGCTGCCGATGTTCCATTCATCGTCACTTGTATGCAGAACCTGCGCTTCCTCGTAATCCTGATATTCCCATGTTTCAGAACCTTTAAGAGGATAATCTTTCCTTAAAGGGTGGCCTTCCCATTCCTCAGGCATAAGAATGCGCCTCAGGTCAGGGTGGTTGTTGAAGATTATGCCGAACATATCATAAGCCTCCCTCTCATGCCAGCCCGCGCCTTTCCATATCCGGATGACGCTCTCTATGGTCGGGGCATCGCTGGGCAGAAGCGCCTTTATCCTGATCTGGTGGCGGTGCGTCAATGAGTAAAGGTTATATACAACCTCAAAACGGAATCTTCTCTCAGGATAGTCGACTCCGCAAAGGTCGGCAAGGTAGTCCATTTTTATATCAGGATCCACCTTTAAAAAATGGCAGATATCAAGTAACCTCTCCCGCTTGACCGTTACAGAGACCTGCCCCCTGAACTCTGATATATCAACGACCTCGCTGATGAATGCCTGCTTTAATTTTTCAGCTATCTCTAATGGTTCCATAATTCAATGTAATCCGCTTATCTCCAGGGGCTCCATCTGAAATGCTCCTTCTCTATCTTCTCCTGAAGCTTTATCAGTCCTTCCATCAGAGCCTCAGGCCTCGGCGGGCATCCCGGAACATATACATCAACAGGCAGGAAGCAATCGCACCCCTGAACAACGGCATAGGTGTTGAATATCCCGCCTGAACATGCGCAGCTTCCCATCGCCATTACATATCTCGGCTCAGGCATCTGGTCATATACCCTTCTGACGACAGGGGCCATCTTCTTTGTTACCGTTCCGGCAACTATCATAAGGTCTGCCTGCCTCGGAGATGCGCGGAAAATGATACCGAAGCGGTCAAGGTCATAATGGCTTGAGCCCGCAGACATCATCTCAATGCCGCAGCAAGCAAGCCCGAATGTCATCGGCCATATGGATGACTTCCTGCCCCAGTTGACCACCTTGTCCAGCGTCAGAATGAATACATTTGAACCGGGGATCACCCTTATGCCTTCCTCAACCTCTATGAGATCAGGCTTGCCGGAAACATCCTCATCAATTATTCCCAAGTAAGAGCTCCTTTCTTCCATGCATATGCGTATCCGACCAATAGAATAAAAATAAATATCATCATCTCGACAAAGCCGAACATTCCGAGATTGTCGTAAGAAACCGCCCACGGGTAGAGAAAGACCGCCTCAACATCAAAGACCACAAAGAGCATTGCGACGATATAGAATTTGACAGAGAACCTGTACCTCGGCTCGCCTACTGGAAGGTTGCCGGATTCATACGGTTCCAGCTTCTGGGCATAAGGCCTCCTGGGCCTCACAAAGAGCCCGGCTATTATTGCTCCCAAGCCCACGAGCACAGAAAAAAGAAGCGTCGCGATTACTGGCAGGTAATGTGATGGGATATAAGTTCCTGGCATAACAGATTGATTAATACATAAAATACAGCACCATGTCAACAATTATTAAGCATGCTTATTAATAGTTTTGAATAACTTATTTATGTATATATGATCCAGCATGCTGGTCTTATAGAGTTAACAACTTGTCCTGATCCGATATCGACCATTTTCTTGACGTCAGGAAAATGGTCAGAGTCACAATAATCAATAGTCTGCAAGCACCATCGAGAGATTTTTAGGGCTGTGAAACTGGCCCCAGTTGCTGGCTTCAGCGAACTTGCGAAGTTTTTGCTGGATATTAGTGGGGGAAGTATATGCTTTAACCTTTTCTCAGCCTCATTAGATGAGAACAAAGGAATTTAACTAAAATTCCGTGTTGCGATAGATGGCTTTGAAAATGCCACCAGCCAGAATCAGTTGCATTAAGAATTTTAGGTTTATATTTGCTTGCAAAAGCGACAGCAACAAATTTTTTATCAGAAGGGTCAAAACCAGTTAATGCCGGATCATTTGGAAATTCTTTAAAATCATATGTATCAGTGTCGCATGGCGTTATCTCAACACTTTCACATCGTTTAGAGTTAGCTTGATTATCCCATAACCATTTTACAAAAACATCCCCTGAAAGAGATTGTCCTGAGCGATTGGCATATCTGAAATATTCATCGAAGAACAACCCGCCAGAATCAATTACAACTTTTTGTTTCTCTCTTGCTTTTTGTAAAGCATCTATACATGCGACGATACAGGCATCATCGGAATGATCCGACCTCTGATTGGCAACCACAATAACATTTGTATCAACCACAACAGCTTTCATTTATGCCTTCTTCATTTTTCTTTCCATAATTGCTTTTTGCATAGCTGCTATCTCGCCGAATTCATCCCCAAAAAATCCTTCCGGCCAATTTTCCATATGACCAAAAAGATCTAATGGGAGATGAGTCAGTTTAGATTTCCCATTTCGCATCTCACAAAAATAAAGGGCACTGTCCTCGTTTGAAATCTGTTGTTCTGCAATTCTTCTTTGTAACCTTCTTAATAAATGTTCACTGTGGCTCTCAAGTATAATTTGCACTTTTCTGTTTTTAATAGCATCAATAAAGACATCAGCTAACCCTGCCTGAACTGCAGGGTGTAGATGAATCTCGGGCTGTTCCAAAAGTATTATCGAGCCTTCCGGCACATAGTAGCATATAGTCAGAACCGGGAGAATCTGAGAAACTCCGAATCCAACATCGGTTATTAAGACCTCTGCACTATCCGAAGTTCTTTTCACTTTAACTCTGTAAAGATTACTTTCTGGAGTAATTGGTTCTACTTTAAAGCTGTGAATCAGATTCAATTCCTTCAACCAATGTGCTACATATTCCTCCAATGTAAATCCTTTTCTCCCATGTCCTCGTGGGATTTTTTTCCCCCCTTGACGAGCTGCTAAAATAGCGTCTATAACTTTCTCGCCACGACGACCCATATCAGCAGGATAAGCGCCTGCCCAGGTGTATTGCCTCTTTGGATATTCACGAAGAGGCCCGAGATAGTAGATATTTGAAAAAAGATCCTCAAACGCAAGCTGAAAATCAGATAAAAAGCCAGCATTCTGATAATAGGCTTTAACTTGATCTGGAAATCCATAGCACTTAATAGGAGGAGGAAGTTTCCAAACCCTTCCGGTAACCCTCCAAAATCTAAATTTTGACTGATCTGAATCCTTTTCAGATAACAAGTCATATTCATCTTTCTTGGCTGTACGTTTCATTGTAAATAAATTTTCGGCAAATCTATACATTAACTTATGAATTGAAAGCCGTCCTCCGCCATGTTCTTCTATCTCAGATTGAAACTCTATTTTATTATCCTCGAACATTATCAGGTTTTTATGTTCTGGATCTTTAACTTGAAGTTGTTCTTTAAGGTTCCAATCCATGCCAAATTTCAAAACTGCTTCTTTGGAATGGTTATATAAAACATCCTTAAATGTTCCGAGTTCTACAAGGCTTCGATCATCACCAAGATTAAGTACTTGAGATCTATCAGACGACTCAGCTGTTTGCTTGAGCATGAGGAGGAGTTGTAGAAGACTGGTTTTGCCTGAACTATTAGTGCCAAATAACCCCGTCAGAGGTGCCAGCCGGAAGTCTCCAGTTTTTTCCCATGATTTAAAATTTTGAAGAAACATTTTAGTTATCATATCCGTACCCTCTGAAGGAAACTTTTAAGAATGCATTTATTCTGTCACAACTTCTATTTTTTGTCACCACTCCCCTCCATAATCGCAATCTCTGATGATGATTAATTATTCTGAATCAATAAACTCTTCCCTTTTAACGATTGCCCTATTATACTCCAGACATACAAAAGTGGGAACAGAATAGATTTTCCAAAATAAAGAGAAAATTGTATAATCAAAAAAACTTTATGATCTCATCTGTCTGCTGAACAGCCTTTTGAAAGGATCACAGCCATGCGTAATATATTCCTTCATCCGAAAAGGTCCATTGCCGCGAAACTCATCATCGCCACAGGCCTGCTTATCGTAATACTGAGCTTTATTTTCTGGTTCGCCATCTTCCTTAAGCAGCAGAAAGATGTCATGTCGATCGCGGTTGAGTACGGGAACTCTTTTACTGATTTTATAAAGAGGAGCACACGCTACAGCATGCTCACTCTTCACAAAGATGCGATCCAGGAGACGCTCGAAGATATAAACACTGCTCAAGGTGTTGAAAGGGTAAGGATATTCGGCCATTCCGGCAACATATCTTATTCCTCCAATAAAAATGATGTCGGCGCTTCAGTCAGCAGGGATTCAATAACCTGCACAGGATGCCATCTGGATACTGCAAAACCATCGATGCTTTTACCAAAGCCTAAAAAATGGGATTTCTACAAAAGTACGGAAGGAGTAACAACATTAAAGCTTGTTGACACGATAAACAATGAACTCTCCTGCTATACCGCTGCCTGCCATGTGCATCCGCAGGAGCAGAAGATATTAGGCTTCATTGAAGCTGACATATCTCTGGCTCTGCTTGACGAAGCGCTTTTTAAACAGGGGCTCGCGCTTACGGCTTATATCCTTATCTTTGTTCTGGCGATATCATTGTTCCTCGGCATAATCAACTATAAAATAGTTACACATCCAGTTAATGAACTTTCAAAAGGCATGGAGCATGTTGCCACGGGCGATCTTGATTATTCGGCGCAGATAAATTCCATTGATGAGATAGGCATGCTGGCAAGCACTTTCAACGCCATGCTCAAGGATCTGAAGGCGGCAAAAGACCAGAGGATCTCATGGACTAAAACGCTTGAGGCGGAGATAGCCAAGAAGACCGAGGCGATACAGAGGGCTCAAGCAGGGCTGATGCAGACTGAAAAACTCGCCTCTCTCGGCAGGATGTCGGCAGGAGTTGCCCATGAGATTGCCGTCCCCCTGACAGAAGTCATAACACAGGCGCGTCTCATGAAAGGCCGCTTCCCTGATGACACCTCCGAGGCGAAAGAACTTGACGTAATGATCGGGCAGGCTGAAAAATGCTCTGAAATAATAAAAAATCTTCAGACATTTGCGCGCGCCACAGCCCCGGGGAAAGAGGCGATAGATGTGAACCGTATTGTGCAGCAGACGCTTTTGATGGTGCGGAATGGAGAGAAGTTTCAACATATTAAATTTAATACAAGTTTTGCAGAAGGGGAACTTATAACACAGGGCGTTACAAGCCAGCTTCAGCAGATATGCCTCAATATGCTCATGAATGCTTCGGATGCGATGTCGGAAAAAGGTGAGATAATTGTTGCGACACGAAAAGTCACAGAAAGCGGCAATCCTTACGCTGAGATAGAATTCACTGACACCGGGACAGGCATTAAGGATGAGGATATGCCTAAGCTCTTTGAACCATTTTTTACGACCAAATCCGATGAGCACGGCACCGGCCTCGGCCTTTCCGTAAGCCACGGCATAGTCAAACACCTTGGCGGACATATTAACGTCTCCAGCACGCCCGGCAAGGGAACAAGTTTTTTTGTCAGGCTGCCTTATTTTGAGAAAGCATGATGCGGAAAATATCTGTTGTTATGAAAGGAAACCTTGAAAGAAGATAAAAAACCTGAAAAGCAATGCCGGGCTGACAAGGCGATCGAGAACTCATGCCAGATAATCGGCGGTGACTTCAGCAGGGCAAGCGAGGTATCCATGCAGCTAAAAAGAGAGCTCATCGCGCTGGAACTGCATGAAGATATTGTGAGCAGGGCATGCACCGCTGCCTTTGAGGCAGAGATGAACGTTATCATCCACGCCGCAGCCGGATGGCTTCGTTACTATATTACTCCTGATAAGCTCAGGATAGTCATTGAAGACATGGGGCCGGGCATAAAGGATATTGAACTGGCAATGAAGGAAGGTTATTCCACAGCCCCTGACTGGGTAAGGAAGATGGGATGGGGGGCGGGCATGGGACTTCCCAATATAAAGAAAAATTCCGATGAGTTTAAAATTGATTCTGTCGCAGGCGAAGGGACAAGCCTTGAAATAATAATAAACCTTGATAAAAACAAAGGAGATAAAAAATGAAACTGGCTGATCTGGCTGAGGAGCTTTCACTGAAAGTTCTGACGTATAACGAGGGCACAAGCAGAGAGGTATCAGGCTGCTACATCAGCGACATGCTCTCTGATGTGATGGCAAACAGCAAAAAAGGAGATATCTGGATAACGATACAGGCCCATACCAATATCCTGGCTGTGGCAAACCTTAAGAACCTTTCTGGCATCATAGTCGTCAACGGAAGGGAGGTTGATGATGAGACGCTGAAAAGGGCCGGGGCAGAGAAGGTCACGATTCTGTCGAGCAGCCTTTCCGCATTCGAGGTCGCAGGCAAAATATACAAGATGATCATGTGACATTCATGCTTAAGCAATTCAAAGCTGACCTGCACATACATACCTGCCTGTCGCCATGCGCTGATATTGAGATGTCTCCTAAGGCGGTTGTAAAAACCGCCCTTGAGAGAGGCATTGATATGATCGCCGTTACTGACCACAACTCCGCCGAAAACGTAGAAGCTGTCATGCACGCCGCGGAAGGAAGCGGGCTGGCTGTGCTTTGCGGCATGGAGGCCTCAACTGTTGAAGAGGTGCATATACTCGCCCTTTTTGAAGGGCACGAAGGCATCATAAAGCTGCAGGAGATGGTTTATAATAAACTCATGCCGGGCAGGAATGATCCTGAAATTTTCGGTGAGCAGGTGATAGCTGACGAAGAGGATGATGTTCTCGGTTTCAATGACAGATTGCTGATATCTGCAACAGGCATTACCGCAAAATCACTCGTAGATACCGTCCACGCCCTCGGCGGCATTGCAATAGCATCTCATATAGACAGAGAGGGCTTCGGAATAATATCCCAATTAGGTTTCATCCCTGATGACTGCTTGCTCGACGCGCTTGAGTTCTCTTCGCGTATATCCTTTGACAAGGCAAAAGAGCTTTACGGCAATTACAGCAACTTCGCATGGCTCTCATCTTCAGACGCACACAGGCTTGAAGATATCGGCAAGAGGACAACCGTCTTTACCATGGAATCGCCGACATTCACAGAGCTTGTATATGCCTTAAAGAATATGAATAGCAGAAAGGCGGTCTGGGAATAAGTGTTGAAAATAAAATCCTATCTTACATTACCTAATGGAGGAAAGAAGTAATGGCAAAGAAAATTATGAAGACATCTGGCACCCATGCGTCGCCTTTCGAGCGAATCAAGCGCATGAACGATGCGGGTATGGAATTTTGGTCCAGCCGCGACTTTTCCGAGATCATTGGTTACGGTGATTACCGCAATTTTGAGGGGGTTATTGAAAAGGCTAAAATGGCCTGTTTCAATAGTGGACATCGCCTCGAAGACCATTTCGTTGACGTCACCGAAATGGTCACCATCGGCAGCGGCGCGGAACGACCTGTTAAAACCATCCTCCTGTCGCGCTATGCCTGCTACCTGGCTATTCAAAACGCCAATCCCAACAAGGAGATTGTAGCGCAAGGACAAACCTACTTCGCCATTCAGACGCGGCGACAGGAATTGGCAGACGAACATATCGAAGAAAATCGGCGCCTGTTATTACGTGAAGAAATGCGCCGCCACAATGCGCAACTGGCCGATGCGGCCAAGGGTGCAGGCGTCATCGAACCAATAGACTACGCCATCTTTCAGAATCACGGGTATATGGGGCTTTATGGCGGGTTGAAGCAGGAAGACATTCACCGCAGTAAGGGCTTGAAAAAGAGTCAGAAGATTTTGGATCACATGGGCAGCACGGAATTGGCGGCAAACCTGTTCCGTGCGACCCAGGCTGAGGAAAAACTGCGCCGGGACGAGGTGAAGGGAAAAGACTCCGCGAACCGGACGCATCGTGAAGTAGGCGCGAAGGTGCGGCAAACCATCCGGGAACTGGGCGGCACGATGCCCGAAGAATTGCCGGTGGCGGGAAGCATCAAGAAGATCGAGACCAAACAGCGCAAGCAACTCGGCAAAGCTGAGACGCCCGCAAAAAAGAAAGGCAAGTAACCGATATGGCGCTGCATAAAGACTCTCCTCTGACATCAAGCTGTTTTTTCATTGACCACACGTTAAAATTTATGCTACCGTTCTGATGATAGCTGGTTTTATGCAAAATTGCCTATGAATACGATTAGCCAAATAACTATAATTCTGATATTGGTAACTGCTATCATTTTTGGATCTGAACAAAAATCAGATACGGAAGAATTAAGTCACAATAACCTCATTAACGCAATACCTGAAAAAGATATTGACTATGGTTGTGGTTGTGCGTATTTTTTGAAATCCGAGGGAACACCTATTGTTTTCATATCAGATATGGAATTTGAAAACGCAATAATGAATATCAATGGCATGACGGTAAATATTATTCCAGAGCATATTGATGACATTCCTAACAATGCAAAAGTAGGAGATAAGTTTTTGCAACGTTATAATTATAAAAACATTAAATTGATTTTTGAAAATATAATTAAATCTGTTTGTACCCCAGATGATGAAGGTTGCGAAGATGTAAAATTTGATTCCAGATTAACCATAGAAGATGGAATTAAAGATGAAGTTTACCAAGTTCAAGGTCATTGCGGTTGTTAATCGAATAAGAGCATGAGAGACCTCTCACTTCATATACTCGACATCGCGGAGAACTCGATCAATGCCGGGGCTGATAATATCCTGATAAAGATCAATGAAGACACACATGAAAATACCATGACTATCGAGGTCAGGGATAACGGCAGAGGCATGGACAAGGAGACTCTGCTGAATGTCTCAGACCCGTTCTTCTCGACAAAGAAGGTGCGCGGCAATATCGGGCTGGGAATCCCGCTCCTGAAGCAGATGGCGGAGGAATGCGGCGGGAAGGTCGAAATCGAGACCGCTGAAGGAATAGGCACTTCCATTACAGCCTCGTTCCGGCATGGCCACATAGACAGAAAACCGCTTGGAGACATTGCCAGCACAATAACGACCCTTATCTACTGCCATCCTGCGATAAATTTCAGGTATGAGCACGGCCGTGACGGAGATATATACAGCCTGAATACCGAAGAACTCCGGGAAGAACTCGGCGATATGCCGCTGAACTCTTCGGAAGTCATTAAATTTATTAAAAACAGTATTAACTCATGGATTAACAACACATAATACTGTTAATATATTTTCCATATAAAGAACAATATTTATCCAACAGCCTTAAAGTTAATAACTCCTTATGGAGATGTCATGACGCATAACGGCAAGATATTGGTAGTTGATGATGAACCGGACGTTCTGAAGAGCTGCGAGAGTATCCTCAGGCAAGAGGGCTACAGTATCGACAGCGCCGGAAGCGGGCCGGAGGCTATCGGCATCCTTCAAAATAATGAATACGATATCGTCTTCACTGACATTGAACTGCCTGAAAACGGCGGAATAGAAGTCATTAACTGGATCAATACTTCAAGTCCCGGCACCGGAGTAATAGCTACCGCAGACAACCCCTCGCAGGAATCTATTATGGAAACCCTCAAACTCGGCATTGTTGATTATCTCCCGAAGCCCTTTTCCCAGCCGGTGCTTATTGATGCCGCGTTCAAGGCGGTAAGCTTTATGAGGGAGAGGAGTTCATCTGAATTAAGCGCTGAAGAAGAAACTATGGCTGCCAGAGAAAAAGAGATAGATGTCAAGTCCGGCGAACTTGAGAAGATAATCTCCTCACATCGTGATACCCCGGGATGCCTTATCCCCGTCCTTCAGCAGGCACAGGAACTCATAGGTTATCTGCCTGCCTCTGTTCAGCGAAAGATAGCAAGAGGGCTTAATATCCCGGTGGCAGAGGTACACGGAGTTGTCTCGTTCTATTCCTTCTTCAGCATGAAGCCTAAGGGCAAACACGTTATAAAGGTCTGCCTTGGAACGGCATGCTATGTCAAAAGGGCTGAAGAGATACTGGAGAAGCTCAAGGAATCATTGGGGATAAATGTCTCTGAGATAACAAAAGACAACCGGTTTTCATTAGAGAGCGTCAGGTGTCTCGGCGCGTGCGGGCTTGCCCCGGTAGTTGTGATCGACCATGATACACACGCTTCGGTCAACCCGGTCAAGACGGCGGAGATGCTTGCCGCATATGAATGAGGCTGAGGCGATAAAAAATAAATAATTTTACAAGGGAATAAGAGGTTAACAATGGCCAAACTGACGATAAGCGACCTGCAGAAGATCAAAGAGAAACACAAGTCTACCTTTACGCTCAGAGAAGGCGGCTACAGGGCAAAAGTTACCGTACATATGGGCACATGCGGTATCGCTGCAGGTGCAAGGGCTATTATTAACACGCTTATGGCGGAAATAGAGAAAAGCGGCACGTCGGACATCATTGTCACAACTTCCGGATGTGCCGGGCTATGCAGCAGCGAGCCGATGGTCACTATAGATATACTCGGACATCCTCCTGTCAAATATAAGGCGCTGAACGAAGAAAAGATGCGGGAGATATTCAGGGAGCATATTCTGGGCGGAAATATCGTTGAGAAATACGCGCTTGTCATAGGAAGCGAAACAAGCTATTGAGTATAATTCGCCATCCCCCTTAATAAAGGGGGATACAGGGGGATGTTAAGATAAAACACACCCCTAACCCCTCTTTATTAGAGGGGAATATCCCCGATAGAGACACTCGGGGATGACAACTTGAATGTAGATGAGAATAATCAGGAGAGCATAGATGCAGAATTACAGGGCCAACATAATGATGTGCGCAGGAACGGGGTGCGTTGCCTGCAATGCCCTAAAGGTCAAAGATGCCCTTGTTAATGAACTCAACAAAAGGGGGCTGGAAAAAGAGATACAGATAGTCCTTACCGGCTGTAACGGCTTCTGCGCCAATGCGCCGATAATGTCTGTTCAGCCTGAGGGCATCTTTTATCAAAAACTCAAGATCGAAGATATCCCCGTGATAGTAGAGGAACACCTGCTTAAAGGCCGGCCTGTTGAGAAGCTCATGTACAAAGAGCCGGAAGCAAAGTCTGCTGTTCCGCTAATGCATGATATCCCCTTCTTCAAGCTCCAGGTGCTCAGGGCGCTTAGGAACAAAGGCATGATAGACCCTGAGAACATTGAAGATTACATTGCAAGGGACGGCTACCAGGGCACGGCAAAGGCGCTTCTCGAACTGACCCCCGAAGAGATAATAAAGATAATGAAAGACTCCGGGCTCAGAGGCAGGGGCGGAGCAGGTTTCCCCACAGGGCTCAAATGGGAGTTCTGTTCAAAGGTAATATCTGACACCAAATACATCCTTTGCAACGGAGATGAAGGCGACCCCGGAGCCTTCATGGACAGGAGCGTCATGGAGGCTGACCCTCATGTTGTGCTTGAGGGAATGATAATAGCCGGAAAAGCGATCGGCGCAACCAAGGGGTACATATATGTGAGAGCAGAATATCCCCTTGCCGTAAAAAGGCTTCAGTTAGCCATAGACCAGGCGAAAGAGGCCGGCCTTCTCGGAGAGAACATTCTCAACAGCGGATTCAGCCTTGACATAGAGATATACCTCGGCGCAGGCGCCTTTGTCTGCGGTGAAGAGACAGCGCTCATGCGTTCGCTTGAAGGCAAGCGCGGAATGCCGCGGCCCAGGCCGCCCTTCCCTGCTTTCAAAGGCCTATGGGATAAACCCACCGTTCTTAATAATGTCGAGACATATGCAAACGTCCCGCAGATAATCATAAACGGAGCCGACTGGTTCAAGCAGCTTGGCACGCCGAAGAGCACAGGCACAAAGGTCTTTGCGCTTACGGGAGCTATCAATAACATAGGGCTTATTGAAGTGCCCATGGGGATACCTTTGAGAACAGTCATATTTGATATAGGCGGCGGCATAAAAAAGGGAAGGAAGTATAAGGCGGTCCAGCTTGGGGGGCCGTCCGGCGGATGCATACCCGAAAGCCTGTTGGACACACCGGTCGACTATGAATCGATAAACGCCACAGGCGCGATAGTAGGCTCGGGCGGAATGGTCGTTATGGACGATACGAACTGCATGGTCAATGTCGCAAAGTTCTTTCTTGAGTTCACTGCTGATGAATCGTGCGGCAAGTGCCCTCCATGCAGGATAGGGACACGAGTGATGCTGGATAAACTGATAGACATCACTGAAGGACGGGGAAAAGAGAGCGACATCGAACTTCTACTTGACCTCTCACATGACATCATCAACACTTCACTCTGCGGGCTCGGGCAGACCGCTCCGAACCCGGTGCTCACGACCATAAAGTATTTCAAACATGAATATGAGTCACATATCATAGACGGCTGGTGCAAGTCAGGCGTCTGCAAAGAACTCTCAACATTTTATATTGATCCGGAGCTCTGCAAGGGCTGCGGCCTGTGCCTCAAGGCATGCCCGAGAGGCGCAATAACAGGCGAGAAGAAACAGCCTCACAAGGTAGATAACGATCTCTGTATAAAGTGCCGCTCATGTTATATGGCGTGCCCGCCAAAGTTCGGAGCGCTTAAGATAGGGCCTGGCAATATGTTTGCTCAAAGCAAAAAATAGAATATCGGCATTGAGGATCAGATGGTAAATATCACGATAAACGGCAAAAAACTTTCAGTGCAGGAAGGCACGACCATACTTGAGGCCGCCCTTCAGAACAAGATAGATATCCCGCATCTCTGCTATGACAAGCGCCTTGTGCCTTATGGCGCGTGCAGGCTCTGTGTCGTTGAGGTTGAGGGACAGATGAAACTTCTTGCCGCGTGCTCAACCCCGGTAACACCCAATATGTCAGTCAAGACCGAGACCCCGAAGCTGCTTAAGGCAAGACGGACGGTGCTTGAACTTTTACTCATACACCATCCCCTTGACTGCCCGGTCTGCGACAAGGCAGGTGAATGCAAGCTTCAGGACCTGGCATTTAAATACGGGGCTGCTGACAGCCGTTTCAAGGCAAAGAAAAAACATGACACGGCAGACACCGGAAGCCCTTTTGTCGAGAGAAACAGCAACAGGTGCGTGCTTTGCGGCAAATGCGTCAGGGTCTGCGGCGAACTTCAGGGAGTCGGCGCCATAAATATCATAGGCCGGGGATTTGAATCGAAGATCAGCCCCGCATTTGAGGAAAGGCTTGACTGTGAGTTCTGCGGCCAATGCATAGACGCATGCCCGGTCGGAGCCCTCGGAAGAAGGTCTTACAGGCACAGCGCCAGGGCATGGTTCCTTGAGTCTCACGATAATATCTGCCCTTACTGCGGCGTCGGGTGCACGGTCACGTACGACCTGAAAGAGGGAAAGATAATGAGGGCGAGGGGGATCGAAGACAAAGGCATCAACAAAGGCAACCTCTGCAGCAGAGGAAGGTTTGGCTACGATTTTATATATTCTGAAAAGCGCCTCGCGGTTCCGCTGATAAAAGAAGGCAGCGGCTTTAAAAAGGCCTCATGGGATGAGGCGCTGAAGTTCATAGCTGAAAGGATCCAGGTGATAAAGCATGCCCACGGAGCTGATTCTATAGGCGCTATCGGCTCTCCCAGATGCACTGTGGAAGACAACTATATGCTGCAGAAGTTCATGAAGAGCGTTAACAGCAGCAATAATATCGACTCTTCCGCAAGGTTCGGCTACGCAAAGATACTCGATGCCGTAGATATGGCATTCGGTTTAAAGAGCCTTCCTGTTGATCATGACTCGCCTCTGGGCAAAGAGGTTATACTTGTTATTGAATCTGACATTACATCCACCCACCCTGTCTGGGGACTTAACTTCCTGAAGGCGGAGCGGGAAGGGACAAATCTTATCGTTGCAGAGACACGGGAGACAAAGCTCACGCGCCACAGCAGCCGCTGGCTGAGGATAAAGCCCGGCACCGGCGTGGCGCTCCTGAACTGTATAATTAAAGTTGCGCTTGATGAAGGGCTTTATGATAAAGAGAGGGTATCAAAAGTTGAAGGCTTCTCTTTCCTTACAGAGACTGTAAAT
Source organism: Nitrospirota bacterium (assembly GCA_016207885.1). Taxonomy (NCBI): domain Bacteria; kingdom Pseudomonadati; phylum Nitrospirota; species Nitrospirota bacterium. The sequence continues at coordinate 104,169 of JACQZE010000004.1, forward strand.
GATTATTCCCCGGCCGCAGTCTCAAGGATAACGGGGATAAGCGAAGATATACTCATCAAAACGGCAAGAGAATTCTTATCCGCTAAATCAAGGCTCATCAGCCTGACCCTTGGTGCATCAGAGAATACCAAAGGAATTGACACCGCGCTTGCCGCCGCAAACCTTATTATCCTGACCGGAGAAAAACCTTCCAGCCTTCAGATGCCTGCTGAATACTGCAATACCTTCGGTATGTGGGAGGCAGGCGTAAGGCCTGAAATACCGGGGAAGGACGCAACATCGATGTTATATAAGGAAGGGGCTGTCAAGGCATTATTTATCATGGGGGAGAACCCTGTTGTAACCTTCCCTGATTCGTCAACCGTTGAAAAGACGCTGACCGGCCTGGACTTTCTGGTAGTTCAAGACATAACGCTTACTGATACAGCTAAACTTGCCGATGTCGTGCTGCCCTCATCCGGCTGGGCTGAAAAAGACGGTACTTTTATCAATGCCGGAGGGATAGCCCAGAATGTAAAAAGGATCGTCAAGCCGTTTGGAAAATCCGTGGCTGACTGGCAGATACTAAAGAACCTTTCAAAGGCGATGGGCGCTGAAATAGGCATAAAAGATATCACAGTGCTTCAGGAAGAGATCAAGAACAGGAAACCTGAGGCAGGCCGATTGAAGCTGACGTTCAACCCTGTTACATATACCCCGGTCGGAGAATATGACACTGAATTCCCTCTCAGGATGATAACAGGCAACCTTATGCAGCATTCAGGCGCTCTCTCGGCAATGTCCAAAAACCAGGGCAACGCGATAGCGTCGGCATTCATTCAGGTCTGCAGGGCTGACGCGGAAAGATACAATATCAGAGACAACGGCTTTGTGAACTTATCATCAAAGAACGGCTCGGTGCTGGTGAAAGCCCAGATCTCAGAAGAAGTCCCTGAGGGCACGGTATTCGCGCCTGTCCACTTTCACCATGCGAGGATAAACAACCTTACATCTCTTTCTCCGGACGGCTCCTCTCCTATCTGCGCGGTAAAGATAAAAGCGGTTAACTGAACCTGCGGCCCATTGCGTGAAAGATATCACTTCTGTTTTTTCTTAAGATGAATTATCCGGTCGCGTTTCTGTTCTGAAAAGAATATATCTTTACCGTCTATCAGAATACCCTGGGGAGCATGCAGCCCTTCAACGATCGTCTCAAGCCTGCCGTTATGATATTTGAGCAGCCGCCCGGGATCGGCATCCTCACTGATCCACAGTGCGCCGTCATTATCTATCGCAAGCTGGTCGGGTTCATTAAGCCCCTGCAGAAGTATCCCCTTTTCACCGCCCTTTAGAAAAAGCACCTTGCCTGTTTTTGTTTCAGCAACATAGATCACTCCCTCATTATCAACTATGACCCCTTCAGGGTTATGCAGCTCCTCCAGCAGAACCGTTTTATCCCCTGAACTTGACAGCCTGATAAGCCTGCCGTCTTTTTTGTCTTCGGCAATGATCATCTCTTCATCGGAAATGACAGCTATGCCTTCAGGATTATCGAATTCGGCTATTGTCCTGTCTTTAAACGACTGAAGGTCATACTCAATGACCCTGCCGCTGCGCGACTCTTCAAGGATATATAACTTAAACCCTCTTGCGCGAAGCCCGTCCGGCCGGTTCAGCCCTTTCATGACAGATACCGCCTTGCCGTTGTTGTCTATCATTACCAGCTCGCCGTCAGGAAACTCCAGCTCAAGTGTGGCAAATAACAAACCGTCGGAAGTCTTTGCAAGATTGTCCACATCCTTCAGTCCTGAAGCATAGACCTCCCAGCTGTATCCTTCAGCAACCTTCATTATTTCATCAGGCGCTTTATTGGAATTCAAAGAACATGACAGAGATGCTCCGCTTAAAAGCAATAACACCTGCATAAATAAAAATATTCTATTCATAATGTTAAATATATTAACCGATTCAACATTTATAAATCAGTCTGCTGTAAATATCCCGTTGCTCGACAAAAGAGCCGGGATGCTTTAATCTCTATTTATAATGACAGGAGGCAATAACTATGGAAGGACTTCGCAGGGTCGATGATACAAAGTTAGAGATACCTCAGGGCTACAAAACAGGCATGAGGACAAAAGGCGTCATCTATGTGGACAGGGAGCTCGAAAAAACCCTTGATAAGGAATCAATCGAACAGGTCGCGAATGTGGCTTCCCTTCCCGGGATCGTCGGCGCGGCGCTTGCGATGCCTGACATACACCGGGGCTACGGCTTCACTATCGGAGGTGTCGCGGCATTCGACCTGAATGAAGGGATAATATCCCCTGGCGGCGTCGGCTACGACATAAATTGAGGCGTCCGGCTCCTTCGGAGTAACCTGCACAAAGACGAGGTTATTCCAAAGGCAAGAGGCCTCGTGGAGGTCTTGTTCAGGGACATACCGACAGGCGTAGGTTCAAAAGGCAAGCTCAAACTTAACTCAAAAGAGCATAGGAAGGTTCTGCTTCAAGGCGCGCAGTGGGTGGTTGAGCAGGGTTTCGGAAGCGGCGAAGACCTTGAGCATACAGAGTCAGGCGGATGTATGGAAGGCGCAGACCCGGATCTTGTAAGTGATAAGGCTTACGAGAGGGGAAGCTCGCAGTTAGGCACACTCGGCTCAGGCAATCACTTTGCAGAGATACAGTATGTTGATGAGATATTTGATGAGAGTGTCGCAAACAGCTTCGGCCTCTATAAAGATCAGATAACGGTCATGATACATACAGGCTCAAGAGGTTTCGGGCATCAGGTATGCACAGACTTTCTTAAGGTGATGCAGAAGGCCGCGCATAAATATAAGATAGACCTGCCTGACATAGAGCTTGCCTGCGCGCCGTACAGCAGCCCCGAGGCGAAAGAGTATCTTGCAGCGATGAAGGCTGCGGCAAACTATGCATGGGCGAACAGGCAGTATATTACGCACTGGGTAAGAGAGTCTTTCATGGAGGTGCTGGGCATCGGGCCGAACAAAGCAGGTATGAGCCTCTTATATGATGTCGCGCATAATATCGCAAAGGTCGAAGAGCATATCATTGACGGCAGAAAGATGAAGGTTGTCGTTCACCGCAAGGGCGCCACAAGGGCGTTTCCTCCGGGGCATTCTGAACTTCCTGACGCTTACAAAGAGACCGGCCAACCTGTTATAATTCCCGGTGACATGGGCAGGGCGTCATATGTCCTCATCGGAACTGAAACAGGCATGAGAGAATCATTCGGCTCCACATGTCACGGCGCAGGCAGAGTGCTATCGAGGCATCAGGCATTAAAGCAGGCAAGAGGCAGGTCTATAAGACAAGAGATGGAAGATGCAGGCGTGACCGTAAGATACACAGGCAGAGGCACACTCGCGGAAGAGATGCCTGAGGCGTATAAAGATATTTCCAATGTCGTTGATGTCGTGCATAGAGCAGGGCTTTCAAGAAAAGTCGCAAAGCTCAGGCCGCTCGGCGTGATAAAAGGATAAGATATTTTGAATAGTAATAATCTCAGAATCGGCAAGATCCCTTTCACCAACCTCTTTCCTGTCTTCTATTATCTGGAGAACGAATGCAGACGGCCTGAGTTCACATTCACCGAAGGCGTGCCTTCACAGCTCAATAAGATGCTCCGTGACGGAAAGATAGATGTAAGCCCTTCATCATCAATAGAGTATCTGAGGCATAAAGACACTTACTCAATAATCCCCTGGACATCAATAAGCGCGACAGGTTCTGTCGGAAGCATATTCCTTTTTTCACATTATGCATTGGAATCCCTTGAAGGGAAGAAGATATCCGTCTCCTCACACTCTGAGACCTCGGTCGTACTTTTAAAGATAATCATGAAGAAATTTTTATCACTGAACTGCACTTACACGGTCACTGAAGGCGTTTCTGCTGAAGAGAATCTTGAGAATGCTGATGCGACACTGCTTATCGGTGATGAGGCGATGAGAGAGGCGCAGGAGTTCACAGGAAATATATTCGATCTCGGAGGTTTATGGCACAAACATACAGGACTGCCGTTTGTATTCGCACTCTGGATAGCAAGGAAAGATTCGCTTATTGAGAAGAAAGAGCTTGTCAAAAAACTCTCCGAAGACCTTATCGCCGCAAAAAAGTATATTCCAAAGAACCTTTCCCTGCTTGCTGAAAAAGCGCCCATGAAAAAACTGCTGAGCGAAAAAGAACTGATAACCTACTGGAACGGGATATCATACGATTTTACAGACGAGCATCTTGAAGGGTTGATGCTCTTTGATAAGTACGCAAAGCAGTTATAACTCTTTCTGTCATTCCGGCTTGTCAGGAATCATTTCTTTTCTTCCCCACTTTGACAAAGGGGGGCAACGGGGGGATTTTATAATCATGCTCTTCTTTCCCGTCATTCCCGACTCCGATCGGGAATCCAGTCCTTAACTACATCACTAAATTTTATGATTGTATTTTTATTGTCACACTGATAAATTATCTTATTCTAGAAAATACGGCTGGCTGTATTTATTGTTAGGCATGAAAAAGAAATGACGGATATCACAAAAGAACACATTATAGAAAAAGTCAAGGAAATTGCCACTCGCCTCGGTGTTGAGGTTCTCAGGGTTCCAGATTTCGTGAGGGAATCAGGCATTCCAAAGTATCTCATTTACAGCATGTTTCCAGAGGGTGGATGGAGCACTGTTTTGGCAAAAGCGGGACTCAAGAGTGGTGGATCGGGATTTACATTAGAAGACGATGACCTTCTCAATGAATTCCATCGTGTTGTGACGGAGCTTGGCAAGATTCCTACGTGGCATCTCTTTCAAAGTCGAAGCAAGATTTCGGGCGATAATATTCGCAAACGTTTTGGGGGCACACAAGGAACTCTCAAAAGATATCGTTCTTGGTTAGAAGAAAACTGGCCTGACTCCCCCTTCCTTGAGCTGATGAGTACTATGTCAAGCAATGAACTCCCTGATCTTGCAGAAGAAACAACAAAGAAAACAGGAATAGCCCAAGTGTGGAACAAAACCACGGGGCCAGAATTCGGTGCACCAATTAGTTTTCGGGGTTTGACACATGCCCCAATTAATGAACAAGGTGTTGTGTACCTATTCGGGATGGTGAGTTATGAACTTGGATTTATTGTAGAAGCGATCCACCCTGCATTTCCAGATTGTGAGGCAAAGCGATGCGTAGACTCCAAAAAGAAGCGGTGGCAACGGGTGCGAATTGAATTTGAGTATGTGAGCAGCAATTTCCGACAGCATGGGCATGATCCCCAGCAATGCGACCTTATTGTGTGCTGGGAACATAATTGGCAAGAGTGTCCACTTGAAGTCCTTGAGCTTCGTACTATTTTGAAGACTTTGAGAAATGATGAAAATACCCAACACAGCTCTGAACCATACCGTTGATTCGCAGCGGATCAACGTCCAGTTAGAGCAATCGTTAGCAATAAGATGGAACAGTCATGAAAATCACCCATTGAAAGCCACTCTCTCAAAAGCCAATATTAATCCATAGCGCAAAAGAGAGTTTTTTTTGTACTTCCATGTCTTCAGTAATATTTGATCGCCACACACAGAGTAGAAAGAGATTGATTATATGGCATCGCAATATGCGATACCATCACATAAACATCTTGGCTGATCCCGTATAAAGAAAAACCAATTTAGTTTTTATTTTGTGCTTGTAACATTTACAGCTAATTAATATAATTATTTACATTCAGAAAATCACACTCAGAAATATATTAACTATTAGAACTCAATGATATGAAAACAATTCAATTAATACTTTATTTCTTTCTCGCCGTTATTTTCATTGTCTCATTGATTATGAGTGACATTAAGTCAGACTATATGTGGTTTGCACGTTGTGGCGCATTGATAACAGTTATACCGATACTAATATCTATAATGGATTTTTATTCGGATAGGGCTGCTATTTATTATGCTAAACATAACTATGCCGTGTTTGCACCAGCCAATGTGGAAGAGTTAGCTAACAAATATTGGCCAATCAAAGTTATCATTAACGCTATAATCACTATTATTGGCACCATCATTTGGGGTTTTGGTGATCTTCTGGGTAAATGGCTCTAACAGACCTTTCACCAAGACGCAGAAAGAAAACAAAATGAATATCGCAATAACAAAAACCATAATCTTCCTTGTAATATCAAACGCATTCATGACGTTTGCCTGGTACGCGCATCTCAGGAATCTCAGCGACAGAACATGGATCATTGCCGCGCTTGCAAGCTGGGGCATCGCTTTTTTTGAATACATGTTCCAGGTCCCTGCCAACCGGATCGGCTACACAGTGATGTCCCTGCCGCAGTTGAAGATCATGCAGGAGGTCATCACCCTTGCTGTCTTCGTCCCTTTCTCACTGATCTACATGAGGCAGGCATTGTCATGGAATTATCTATGGGCATCTCTCTGCATGGCAGGCGCGATATTCTTCATCTTTAGAGGGCAGGGAAGTTAGACTTAGGCTGGTTGTTGCACTGCAATTATCTAAAACGCATAAGTAAGATTCAGCATCCCGACCCAGATCTCTGTCGTGCTTCCGGGGAAAGAGACCAGTGCTGAACCGAACTGCTTTGAGTCGCTCTCATCAAGTTCTATAAGTGAACCGCTGATCCCGGCATAGAAGCTCATCCTGTCGGTTATGCTCGTTGCCAGCCCGACTCCTCCGTCAATGCATGTTCCCTTTGTATCAAAATCAATCCCTGGGTAAGCGCTGTATTCAACTCTGCCTGAGGGATGAAGCGAATATGCTATCCTGCTGTCCAAAGCCCATTTGCCTATTCTTCTTCCGAAACCGGCTCCAAGGCTTGTGCGCCAGAGGTTCAGCTTCTCAGTGCCGCTTGCCTGCAACGGTGTGCCTGTAAAAACAAAATCATCCCTCTTGAACCTGAGGATGTCCATTCCTTGAGCAGCAAACGCCCTGTAATAATAATCGCCAAAGTCATTCTTGTATCCTAACCTGGCCTCATAGAACTGGCCGAAGAACCTTATGTCATTGCTCTGTGACTGCGCGCCCTTGTCCTCCCATCTCTCATCATTATAAAAACCTGTCCCCCAGTCGATGACAAAACCCGTGAATAAGTGCGGATTGCTTTTTAATGTGTACTCTCCTGATACGCCGTAAAATAGTACATTCTCATTCGATTCCGACATGCCCTCTTCCTTGTGGCTGAGAGCGCCGTAACCGGCGTGTGTGCCAACGCCGAAATTGCCGGCGTATGAAGATGTTGAGAAGATCAAGAAAAGTGAGAAAGACAAAAACAGTAACAGATATTTATTTCTTGCCGATGACAGACTCATGTATAATTCTCCCCTGATAAGTATTTAACGCGCTCTTTAATGCTGCATCCTCTGTAATGGCTCTCTCTATCCCCATGTCCGCAAGCAGCTTCACATATTCGATCGTCTTGCTTGTGAGCGCCTGAGTGGATGTCCTCGGATACGCGCCCGGCATGTTGGCAACGGCATAATGTATGACCCCGTCAATAGTATAAACCGGATCGGTATGAGTTGTGGGCCTTGTCGTCTCAGCGCAACCGCCCTGATCAACCGCCACATCTACAATGACAGAACCCTTCTTCATTTTTGAAACAAGTTCTTTTGATATCAATTTAGGCGCCTTTGCTCCTGTGACAAGGACAGCGCCGATAACTACGTCAGCTTCCATGACTTCGGCTCTTATATTTTCGTCAGTAGAAAGAAGTGTTCTTACCCTGCCCCCAAATATTTTTTTGATCTCATCAAGTTTAGCAGAGCTTTTATTGATAATCGTAATCTCCGCGCCCATGCCGTATGCGACCTTTAGCGCGCTCATGCCAACATTGCCTGCGCCAAGTATAAGCACCTTTGCAGACTGCGCGCCTTCGACACTCGACATAAGAACGCCCTCTCCGCCGTGTACCTTCTGCAGAAAGTTGGCAGCCATGACAGGCGCCATCTTGCCTGCTATCTCACTCATAGGTTTTAACAAGGGCAATCCGCCGTCAGCCTCGAGCGTTTCATATGCCAATCCGGTTATCTTGCTGCTCAGGAGAAAATCTATCAGGCCGGGGTTCGGGGCGAGATGAAGGTATGTAAAGAGAGCCTGCCCTTGGCGAAAGAGGTCATATTCCGAAGCCAGAGGTTCCTTTACCTTCAGGATAAGGTCCGCATCATTAAAGAGTTCCGGCTTGCCGGCCATCACAGCCCCAGCCTTCTCATATTCAATATCAGAGAAACCGCTGCCCTCTCCGGCAGACCTCTCGATGAGTATATGATGCCCGCTATTTTTCAGCCCGCTGACGCCTGAGGGTGTTATCGCCACCCTGTGCTCTTCTTCCTTTATCTCTTTTGGAACGCCTATTATCATGGAGAAATAATATCTGAAACTTCTGGTGTTATCAACTATTGGCTCTAATACCATACCTTGTCATTCCGGCGGCTCCGTCCAGCCTAATGTTGGCTTGTCCGGAATCATCTTGCTTGCAGACTCCCGATACCCAAAGGGCACAGGCAAGCGGGAGTGACAGTCATGGTGTATGATATTAATTCTTTCCGAAAATATAATCAGCCTGCTCAGGAGTGAGCGCGCCGCTCAGGTCATTGACAAGTTTACGGGCAAGGGCAAGTCCCTGCTCAATATCATCTCCGGCTATCGGGATATCAAGACGGACAAGCAGCCCTGTGTTCTTCTTATCAAAGAGAGAGAAGAAAAGCTGCTTCATCTTCTGCTCCGCCCAGTTGGTTACAACCTTCTTGTCTATTGAGATCCAGTAAATGATCAGGGTCTTCTCTCCTTTGCTGCGGTGCTCTGCAAAAAAAGTGTTTGCGTTGATCATTCGGCATGAGGCATTTAATTCGGTATCATCCATTTCTTTGACCTTGTAGCCGGAACTTCTGAAACATCCGTTAGGATAGTGAAAGTCCCTTGCATTAATGATCATAAAAAGAAGATCCTTTTTCTCCTTGTCAGTATACCTGTATGCAAGAGCCTCACTTATAAATTCATATCCCGCACCCTGCAGGTTTATCCTGAACTTCTCAGACAGATCAACTCCTTTCCAGCCTGCAAATGCATCCGGCATTACAAGGCCTGGGATAAATCTTGAGCCTTTGTATTCGGCCTGCTTAGGCACGGCAAAGCTGTAGACAGCTGCTGCTGATAACAGAACTGCCGCTATAAGGATCTTCGCATTCTTATTCATCATCAGCCTTTTCAGGCTTACACCTGTTGAGCATCATCTCAACATATATGAGCCCTAATATAGTGATCATGAATATAATGACACCGCTGAAAATATGAAAAAAGCCCCGGCCTGCTTCTTCACCGAAATAAAAGGTTATAAGGCAAAGTGTGATGACACGGATAAGGTTGCCGGTCAGCGCGAGAGGAGTAATTATCGCGGCAAGTATTATTTTCTTGAATAACCCCGCCCTTATTAAATATATATAGACAAATGAAAGAGAGAGCATGGCGATGAGAGAGCGGAAACCGCTGCATGCAGAAGCCATATACAAATCCTTATACCCGATCGAAAGTAGCAGCCCTTCCCTTTTTATCGGATAATTGAAGAAGCCCAGAATACCTTCAACAGCAAATGATACTCCGTATCTCATGGGAAGCGTGATGCTGTCAAGGATGCCAGCGGGCGGCGGTACGAGAAACAGGAGGTACAATATGGGAAATGATAAAGCTTTGGCAATCTTGCTTCCGTAAAGATAACCTGTCAAACCGAATAGAACAGGAACAAGCGAGAAGATGAAGATGAGGTCATAGCCCCTTCGCCACCCGAAGATAAAAATCATTACCCCGACAAGAAGCAGAAAAAAACTTACGAATATTCCGGCAGCGCTCTCTTTCTCTTCTTGAAGCAGTTTGTTAAGGGCTTCTCGTTTTTGCCAGGCAAGATAAAGGGATATTGGAAGAATGAAATAGATATGGGAGTAATCCTCTAACGCCCAGTTGGTCTTGCCAAAATACAGGTTATGAAATACAGGGGCATACAGGACGGCTGCTAAAATCCAAATTAAAGAGTTAATCATTTCTTATTCTCGCCTCCTCTGTAAAAAGGCAAGAATAAAAAAACTAATCGAAATCAGGAAATATTTTTACGCTTACCTCTTTGCCGTCATCAAGTTTCTGAACCGCTGAAAGAATGCCTCCCTCAATATACGAAAGGTTAAAGCTCCCGAACCCGTCGATTACAAGGCTCTTCGCGTCAGAAGGGCATCCATTTTCACAGCCTGCAACACCCCTGATCATCCTCGGGATGAGCTGCTCAATATCAAGCGCGGAGAGGTCCACCCCGTGCTTCGAGCCGAAATCAATAATATCTTTGGCATCTTTAACCGCATTGAACTTAAACGGATTCTCTACATCTACAGAAAAAGACTGCTTCCCGATACTTACATCTATCTCCATATGAGACCTCCGGTTTATTTATCTTTTCGTTTTTTTGCTGTTTTCTCTTCCAGATAATTCTGGAGTTCCCTGAGCGCCAGCGCCCTGTGGCTGATAACATTCTTTTCATCATCAGCCATCTCTGCGAATGTCCGGTCATGGCCTTCAGGAAAGAAGAGAGGATCATATCCGAAACCATTGTGACCCCTATTCTCTCTGCCGAGCCTGCCTTTGATGTATCCGGTGAATGTATGAACCTCTCCATTGTGAGCAAGTGCGATACAGCAGACAAACCTGGCGCCGCGCTTTTCGTCGGGAATATCTTTAAGCTCATCAAGAAGCTTTCTGTTATTGGCTGTGTCATCCGCCGGCTCCCCTGCGTAGCGTGCTGAATAAACACCCGGCGCGCCGCCGAGCGCGTCAACCTCAAGCCCTGAATCATCGGCTATGGCAGCCATCCCTGTTTTTGCGGCTATGAACTCCGCTTTTTTCAGAGCATTCGCCTCAAATGTGTCGCCGTCTTCAACTACATCTCCATACTCGGGGAAATCATCAAGCGTATATATCCGCGAATCCGGATCCGCCCGGTTCAGGATATTCTTCATCTCACGGATCTTCTTCCTGTTTTTTGTGGCTAAGACAAAATCCATAACGCTTAATTCTTGCCTTTTAACTTTATTTTAGATGCAAGTTTTATCGCCTCGATCATACTCGAGGGGTTTGCTTTATTCTGCCATGCTATATCAAAAGCCGTCCCGTGATCAGGCGAGGTTCTGATGAACGGCAGACCTAATGTAACATTTACACCGGTATCAAACGCAAGCATCTTAAAAGGTATTAATCCCTGGTCATGATACATGCTTACAACCAGATCAAACTCGCCTTCATAAGCCTTGTGAAAGATAACATCAGGAGGGTACGGGCCTGAGACATACATATCATCCGCGGATGCGTCTTCGATCGCAGGGATTATGGAGTCTCTCTCCTCATTGCCAAACAGTCCTGATTCACCTGCATGAGGGTTCAGGCCTGCTACGCCGATCACAGGTTTATCGATGCCGAGGATGGAGGCAGCCTTTACAGCATGCCTGATGGTTCTGTAGACCAGATCCTTGTTTATCGTATCAGGGACATCCCTTAATGGAATATGAATTGTGCACAGTACGATCTTAAGCTTCTCCGACACGAACATCATTGCAAAATCATCTGTTCCCGTAAGTTCAGCCAGAAGCTCAGTGTGCCCCGGCCATTTATAACCGGCCATCCTCAGGGATTCTTTGGATATCGGAGCGGTAACAATCGCAGAGACTTCATTCTTAAGCGCAAGCTCAACAGCCTTTTTTATGGATCCTACAGCCGCCCGCCCTCCCTCTGAAGAAGAGAATCCCTTTATGAAGTCCTCGCCGGAGTTGATATCAATGACCTCTATCTTCCCTTTGGAAGGAGATGAATCAGTAGGGCCTGAAATATTTACGACCTCAAAAGAGGAATTCGTAAGCCTCACGGCTTCCTTGATTATCTTTGCCGACCCTATTACAAGAGGATTACAGTTTTGACTTATCTCCCCGCAGGAGATCGCCTTTACGATTATCTCAGGCCCGATACCTCCCTGGTCCCCCATTGTTATGGCGATATTATTCATAAAATTATCGAAAGAAAAGTGGATGCGGCTGGAAAAGCTTTATAGCGATACCTTAGAAAATTGCAAAAAAGCATAACTGTTTTTTTTGAGCTTTCTTAATCGTTACTTCTCCCCTCAGGCATAATTAAAATATCCCATCGCTTTGTAAAGTTTTTCCAGCCGCATCCACTGTATTACTAAGGTTTATCCGGCAATGCGACAATCGCGTCTATCTCTACAGTTACATCCATAGGAAGCCTGCCCGCCTGGATGGTGCTCCTTGCCGGAGGCTCATCACTAAAGTACTCTCTGTATACGCTATTAAACCTCTGGAAGTCATCCATATCTGCAAGATAGCATGTGACCTTCAGCACATCCTTCATTTCTGCGCCGGCATCTTCCACAATGACTTTCATGTTCTGGAGAACCGCATGGGTCTCATCCTCAATAGTCCCCCTGACCATCAAACCTGTTTCAAGGTCTATCGGGATCTGTCCTGAGAGATACATCAAATCATTATGGATGACCGCCTGTGAATACGGCCCTTTCGGTTTCGGCGCCCTGTCTGATGAAAAGATCTTCTTATGAGACATCTCATGCTCCTTATGCAATAGTAGAAAAATATAAAGGCCTTGACCTGTAAAAGAATTTACAATTCCTTTATCAAAGCAAGGCCTTTTTATTTTAAGCTTATTTCTTGGTCTTCTCAGTCTTTTTTGTCTTTACTGTCTTCTTCTCTTTCTTAGGCCCGCATGAGCCTGAACCGCATCCGCATCCCATATTATTATCCTCCTTTTGTAAACTGCGTCTTATGCTTTATTTTAAGCGCTGCCAAAAATAAAATCCACTACCTACCCTGCCGCAGACCTTCCTGCTAACCAGCCTGTTGAAAACGCAGCCTGAAGATTATAGCCGCCTGTATCTGCATTTATATCCAAGACCTCGCCGGCAAAATAAAGATCCTTCACCAGCTTCGAGCACATCGTCCGGGGGTCAACTTCTTTTATATCAACACCGCCCGCGGTGACAATAGCCTCTTCAACAGGCCGATAGCCATTTATCTCAAGGCGGAGATCCTTCAGCCATAACTTCAGCCTTTTGCGTTCATCCGCCGTTATCTGATGGCACGCCTTGTCAGGGGATATCTTTGTCATATCAGTACAGACAGGGATCATTTTAGCAGGCAGAAGTTCTTTGAGCATCGTCTTATATTTCTGTTTCCCGTGCTCATTAAGGTCACGCAGCAGGCGGGCATCCAGCTTCTCATCATCAAGCGCAGGCTTCAGGTCAATTGATAAGGAGACCTTCTCCTTATTAAGAATAGCATCCACCACTCTGCCGCTCATGGATAATATCATAGGGCCTGAAAGACCGAAATGCGTGAATAGCATCTCGCCGAAATCCTCAACCGCCTTCTTTCCGTTAATGAAGGCACGCACTGAAACGTTCTTAAGGCTAAGTCCCTGCATCCTTTGAGCGATATCGCCTGATGTCTGAAGAGGGACAAGCGCAGGCCGAAGCGGTATTATTTTATGCCCTGCTGCTTCCGCAAACCTGTAGCCGTCTCCGGTTGAACCTGTGCCCGGATATGATATGCCTCCTGTTGCGATTATCACCGCGTCTGAAAGATAGACTTTGTTTTTTGAAACCTTGCCGTCAGATTGCGGCACACCGGCTATTTCCACGCCTTTGAGATTTCCGTCTTCAATAATTAGTCTCATGACAGGTGAAGAGTTGATTATCTTAACCCCGCATCCGACTGCCCAGCGTGTAAGCGCGTCCACAACATCCTGCGCCTGTCCGCTTGCAGGGAATACACGTCCTCCGCGCTCTATCACTGTTTCAATACCAAGCTCATCAAAGAAAGCCAAGAGCTCGGTTGAGAAGAATTTTGAAAAAGCCTGCCGGAGAAAACGGCCGTTCCTGTTGAAATGAGATATGAACTCAGACTGTGAAGCGGTATTCGTCAGGTTGCAGCGCCCCTTCCCGCTTATTCGCAGCTTTCTGCCGGGGCTTCTCATGCTCTCAAAAAGCAGCGTCTCAGCACCGGCAATTGCAGCCTGTCCCGCAGCCATCAGTCCGGCAGCGCCTGCGCCGATAACTATCACTCTGTGTTTGGATTGATTCTTCAAGGCTTCTCCTCTTTCACGTTCATTATAATTAGTATAAACTACAAAATATCCTGATGGGAGAGAATAATGAAAAAAATAGATGCCCATAAAGAAAATCATGGCCATGGCCACGGCCACAACCACGCACATGGCTCACACAATCATGTGCATGGTGTAGTTGACCCGTCTATCTTTACTACCCAGCGTGGTATATGGGCTGTAAAATGGTCGTTCGCTGCGTTATCCGCTACGGCATTATTACAGGTTTTTGTTTCCATAATGACGGGCAGCGTAGCTCTTCTTGCTGACACAATCCATAACATCGGCGACGCGGCAACTGCAATACCTCTTTGGTTTGCCTTTACGCTTGCAAGAAGAAAACCGTCAAAGCGGTTTACATACGGCTACGGACGCGTTGAAGACCTTGCCGGAGTTGCGGTTGTGCTGACCATCCTGTTCAGCGCTGTTGTCGCTGGTTATCAATCCATTGACCGCCTGTTCCATCCGCAAAAAGTGGAATATCTGTGGGCTGTAGCCGTCGCCTCAATTATTGGATTCCTCGGCAATGAGGCAGTTGCAATTTTCCGTATAAAGGTCGGCAAAGAGATCGGGAGCATCGCCCTTATCGCAGACGGCCATCACGCGCGTGTTGACGGTTTGACCAGCCTGGCTGTCCTCTTTGGCGCGATAGGAGTTTGGCTTGGTTATCCCCTTGCAGATCCGATTGTGGGGTTTTTAATCAGCGCGGCTATCCTCCGCATTGTATGGGATTCCGGAAAGGCTGTCTTCACACGAATGCTCGACGGAGTGGATCCGGAGATCATTGACGAGATCAGGCATTCTGTAAAACATGCGCCCGGAGTTCAGGACGTTACGGAAGCGCGCGTGAGATGGATAGGCCACAGGCTTCATGCTGAAGTAAATGTAGCGGTAACTCCCGGCATCACGGTTGAAAAGGGGCATGACATTGCAATGGAAGCGCGCCATCAGCTTTTGCATTCACTGAAATATTTATCTAATGTTACCATTCACATAGACACATTAAATGCTTCAGGAGAAGGCCATCATAATATTTCTGAACATGCCCACGGCAATCTGCCTCCGCATGCGCATTAGAAACTGCCGGGGTTGCACTCATTTCTATCCTTATTGACAGCATGCATCTTTCCTATGAGTGGTTAAAAGCAAAATATAAAATAAAAAAGCAGAGATGCCAAGAACAAATGCTGCTCCAATAAAAGACTTTGAATATCCGAAATGCATCGCAATAATCCCGGAAAGCAAAGGGCCTGTCGTATGCCCGATGTCCATGATCGAGCCGAGCAGCCCCATTGCCGAACCCCTTGCCTCCCTGCTGCTCAAGTCGGCTATATATGCTGATGTGGCCGATGTGACTATCGAAAGGCTCATGCCGAAAGCTACGCTCAAAATGAGTAAAGGGATAAATGATCTGAACAGCGAAAAGCAACCGATACAGACAGCCCCGATCAACGCACCTGTAAATATCTGCGGCTTTCTGCCGTGCCTGTCCGAGAACCTGCCCATAACCGGTTTTGACAAAGCAAGTGTAATAACCTGCGCCGAAAGAAATATCCCTAACTCAAAGGGGCTGATGCCTGAGCTGACAGCATAAAGCGGGAGAAATGTCTCAAACGTCCCGTATGCAAATAGTATTGCAGCCTCTACCATGCACGTGACAAGTATTATCTTGTCGGACAGAACAGATCTGAATATTTTTAACGTATCTTCCCACGGTTGGTTCCGGTGCTGAGGTTCCGCCGTCTGCGGAAGGAAGAGTGAAAGGAGAAGGGTGACTGCTCCCGCAAGAGCGCACACGATATAGACGGCTTTGTAACTTTGTGCCGGATTGAAGGCCAATGCTCCGATAATGCCTCCGCCGATAAGAGGCGCCATGAACCTGCCGACAAGCGTTGCAGTCGAAAACCAGCCCATTTTTTCGCCCCGCTCTTTGTGAAATAGCTCCGAGACAAGCGCCATAGCGACAGGTATAAAAATAGCAGTGGCAAAGCCGTGAAAAAACCGCACCATCGCAAGCTGCCATATCCGGGTTATGAAAAGGTACATGAACGGGGCAGTTGAAAAAATAAAAGAAGAGAATATCAGCATCTTCCGCTTGCCGAGCCTGTCAGAAAGAAGCCCGGCAGGAATACTGAATAGCACTCCGGTAAATGCCGATATAGATGCGACAAAACCAACCTTAGAGGGGTCTGCGCCAAGATGTGCGGCAAAGAGGGGAAGCACAGGGCTTTTGGAGATCGTTGAACTGAAGATCGCAAAGAGTCCGGTAGCGCAGAGAAGCCTGAAAGGACTGAACTTCATTTTTTCATTAGTCTCTGTATCTCACTGTGATAACCTAAATATCTTTCCAGCGTTATCTCATTCTTGCCATATTTGGGTATAGTTTTAAGTATATTTTCAAATTTGGTTTCTGCCTCCAGTTCATCATTTATCATTATGATACCGTCGGTGATGATATCAACGAGCCTGTCAGCATAGATAACTATCCGCTCTTCAAGCCTGTTCAGTGTATAGTCCTTAACCGGCAACCCGAGTTCTACAGCCTCGGATGCTGTCAGCCCGCCACGGATATGCTTTTCCATTATGTCCGTAATCGCCTGCGAAAGTCCCAATTGTTTTCCAAGTTCAGCGCCTATCTTGCCATGCTCCATTTCATGGGTCTTTGCCTTACCAAGGTCATGAAACAACGCGCCTCTTCCGACCAACTCCATGTCCATCTTTGCGCCTGTACGCTCTGCAAGCTCCAGCGCTTTTGCAGCAACCTTTCTACAGTGTTTAATATCGTCTTCGGAAACACCGGCATCTCTCAACATCTCAATGTCAGCGTTACTGATCGTGTACCCCATGTTCTGCCTCCTTATTTATCGACCTTTACCGTAATAATAAATATCGGCACTGCAAGTAAAAGCGCAGTTGCCATAACGCCGAATGTGAAGAGATAACCATGGTGCGCCAGAAGAAGGCCCGCAAGTATCGGACCCGACGCATGGCCGATATCGAATATCGAGCCGAACACGCCCATAGCCGTGCCAAAGTGTTTCTCCTTGCACACATCCGCTATTAATGCAGCCGAGGAAGATGTGACAAATGCCTCGCCAAACCCGAACAGCGTCGCGGTGATAAGCAGGTTATAAAATCCGGTCATCAGTGGTATCATGCCAAAGGATACGGCGCACAAAACCATCCCGATCGAGATTAGGGGCTTTCTGCCATACCTGTCGGATATCATTCCCATAAGAGGCTTGGAGAGTGATGTCACAACGACCTGAATCCCCCAGAGAAGCCCTGCCTGAAATTCATTGAGTCCCGCGACCGTCACCGCGTAGATCGGCAGGAATGCCTCCATAGCCCCAAGCGTCATATTCTGAAGCCCCTCCATGTTTGAGGTAATCAGAATCCTCTTGTCGCTGGCTACCTCTTTAATCCCTGACTTGAGCCGGCTCAGGGATTCCCTTAAACCTGATTTCTGCACCTGCTCATCCTTGCCGTGCCTGAACAGCAGTAGCGCGAGAATGAGCGAGAGTATACCGGCTATCCCGCTGAGGATGAATGCCGTATGAAATTCTCCAATAGTAACCTCTTTGCTCTTCGACAGCCCGTGCAGTATAAATCCGCCGACAGGCGCGCCCATAAGGGTTCCCTTCATCGTGATGGATGAGAACCACGACAGCATCTCGCCCTTTTTCGCTCCGGCGTAATCGGCGACAACAGACATGGAAACAGGGCCGTAAATAGCAGTGGCGAACCCATGTATAAATCGTATTGCCATGAGAGCGCCCTGCCCGTGAACAAACAAATAGGCAAAGGGAACCACAGCGAAAAACACAAGCCCGATAAGCATCGTCCTTTTCCGCCCGATAATATCCGAGAGCGCGCCGGATGGGAGCTTGAAAAATATCCCCGTTACCGTCGAGATGCCTACAATGAACCCTATGGACTCAGGCCCGGCTCCCAAATAAAGAGCAAAAAGCGGAAGCACCGGGCTTCTTGCAAGCGAATAGGAGAACCTCGCAAACAAACCCACTGTGCATAGGGTGACAAATGGCGTCAGGAATCTTTTCATCTAATGTTTCGCCGGTGTCTGCCGGTCAAAATAGATGCTCTTCCCTGTTATACTTACCGGGATTCCCATAGCGACTTCAGCCTTTATTAATCCTATAGCCTTTGCTGCTGCGCCCACGCGCTGCTGCACACGGCAATCAACATTCAGCAGGCTTGCAGTCTTGGCAGCAGATGAAAGAGCGACCCCGATATCCATCATCCTCATAACGCAATGAGGCCCGGTGTATCCCATTTCCTTGTCCTTCATCTGCCTGTTCTTTGCAAACTCGGCGCAAGTCGGATGGCCGCAGGCGCCACAGTCATACCCTGCTGTCACAGGCTTGCCCAAACCCACGAGAAGTAGTGACTGGGAATTCTCGATATTGGATGCGTCCCTCAGCCAGAATGCCTCGTTCGTGCTCTTTGGCGCGTACTCTTTCATAGC
Source organism: Nitrospirota bacterium (assembly GCA_016207885.1). Taxonomy (NCBI): domain Bacteria; kingdom Pseudomonadati; phylum Nitrospirota; species Nitrospirota bacterium. Next base: position 122,820 of record JACQZE010000004.1, read on the forward strand.
ATCAGCTATCTTCTTCAGATCCTCGTCTTTAGTGACTACAACGATCTCAAGGAAATCTTTTCCGCCTGCCTTCGGCGCAGTCCTTGCCGATGCTGCCATAAACTTTACCGCCATCTCAGTTACTTCTTTCATTTGAATACCTCCTTAAGTTACAGGTTATATAAATATCTTCCATATAAATCCGGCAGCAGCCGAACAGATGATCACAGGTATCATTCCCCATTTAAACCTCAGCATACCTATAAAGGCAGCTACTGCAACTGTCAGCGCATACCAGTCAAAGCCTTTACCCTCGGGCAGCAAAGTATGATAAGTAAAGATCACTGAAAGATTTAAGACAACCCCGACAACCGCAGCGGTTATGGCTGAAAGGGCTGCACCAAGTTTCACATTTCTTCTGACTTTTTCAATATAAGGCGCGCCGACAAATATCCACATAAAACATGGAGTGAACGTCATCCATGTAGTAAGCAGTCCGCCAATCGCTCCTGCAGCTGCCGGCTGAAGTCCCTCTGCATGAACATACGCCGCAAGATATCCCACAAACTGCGTCACCATGATCAGCGGCCCCGGTGTTGTCTCGGCCAGTCCAAGCCCGTCTATCATCTGTTCCGGCTGGAGCCAGGCGTAATGCCCTACTGCCTGCTGGCTGATATAGGCGAGCACTGCATATGCGCCGCCGAATGTTACCATGGCTGCCTTGCTGAAGAGGACGCCGATATCTACAAAAATGTCATTCCATCCCCTCCATAAACCGAGAAGGATCAGAGGAAGAAACCAGAGCGGCAGGCATATTGCAATCACTTTTAGAGAATGCCTCCAGTTTGCCTGAGTACCCTTTACCGGATCTGAATCCATAATGGCATACTCCTGGAGATTGGATGACTTGTTATTTCCAGTAACAACAAACTTTGAAGGCAGAAATCTACCGCCTGCATAACCTATGAACCCGGCAATAAGAATTATGGCAGGAAAAGGGATATGTAAAAAATAGATTCCAACAAATGACAGAGCAGCCATAGAAACAAGCACCTCGTTCTTCAGTGACTTTTTCCCGATGCGAATGACAGCTTCTGCAACAATGGCTGCAACCGCCGGTTTTAATCCATAGAAAATAGCTGCTACTGCCGGGACATTTCCTAATGACACATAAATCCATGAAAGTCCCCACAGAATGAATACGGATGGAAGGACAAATAGTACGCCCGCGACGATCCCGCCCCATGTCCTGTGCAGTAACCATCCGATGTAGATCGCAAGCTGCTGCGCCTCCGGGCCCGGCAGAAGCATGCAGAAGTTAAGCGCCTGCAGGAAATGATCTTCAGATATCCATCTCTTTTCTTCGACCAGATCTTTATGCATGATCGCTATCTGGCCTGTCGGGCCTCCAAAGCTGATGAACCCAAGCTTTAACCAGTAGCGCAATGCTTCTTTGAATGAGATAGCATGTGACATTTAATCAGTCCTTTGATGCATAAAACATCTCAAAAACCGTCATTCCCTTTTCAAGGATGTCTGCATCATTCTTCACAGTCTTTCTTATGCCGGATAAAATATCTTCGATCCCCTTTGCCTCAGGAACATTGTATTTCCCATCCTTCATATCAAGCTCATGTACCAGTTCGGCGATCTTTTTTACTGTTTTATCCTTTATGCCGAATGTCCTGACAAGCATTTCAAATGTGCACATATCGCCGGAATGAGTAAATTCTCCGCCTCTCATATCAAAGGCAATGGCATCTTTACCCAAGATTGCCATATCTTTTTCATCAATGAATTTAAAGGCGGCCTTTTTATCAATGAATTTTTGGATCAGCCATGCGGACGCCATCCTGTCCACAAAAGGTTTCTTCCTTGTGGCCCATAACCTCTTTTGATAGTCCTCTATGCGCCGGGTAGATACTACTGAAACTTGCCTGTTATTGGATACGGCCATGCCTTTTATCTCTTTCAGCGTGGCATCAAATCTCTTCTTCAGCGCGATGCCGTTTTTTGATCCGAAGAAATCTGTCTTTCTTATCTCTTCAAATTCCCTCAGATGCTTGTTAAGCTGTTCCGTCAGGCTCTTGCCGCCCTGCATTCCCGCGCCCTTTCTGACGCTGCTTGCCTTTCTCTCAATATCATCCAGCGACTTCCCGATAAGCTTGTAATCCTGCTCCCTCTGGCTATTAAAGATAGCAATAATATCCTCATCCTTCATCGTCTCAATGTTTTTCACGCTGACAAAAGAGCCGTCGCCCTTCACGGATGCAACTTCAGACACGAGCCACTGGCACAGTTCATAATTCTCTTCGTTATAAGGAAGTATGTATACGGCGCTTTTAAGCTGAACCGCGCCGGCCTTCGCAAGCCTCCGCCATATCTTCATCCTCGCGTTTACAGGCTTCGAGGGCACGCTGTAGAAAAATAGGAGCCAGCCTTGGTACGCCTTGTTGCCCTTATGTGATGACTTTTGTATCATTTGATATTAATGTATCACACGTTACATTGGTTGTCAAGGAATGTAGAACTGGCGGCAGAAAATATTTATGCAGGGGGTATTGAAGGCATTAAGGCAGATTCAGCCTCATTTTCCGCCGATAATGCCATATTTGACATTAAGACTTATAAAAGCCTCTTCTTTATTCTCCCACATCATGCAGAACGACTCCTGGTCCTCAGTGTAATATTTCTGTTCATCGCATACCAATGTGCCCTTGCGCGACCTTATATTCCGTTCTTTAACAGGATAATGAAGCCCGTCCATCGCGTGATAGTGGATATTAAAATCAAGCGGCCTGGAGGATGTGAAGGAATACTCCAGCGTCTCTCCCCTTTTGAGTTCAAAGCACTCTTCATAAGAACGATACGGCTGTATCATCTCTTCAAGTTCGCTCCTTTCCCCGGTGGTGGCGCATGATACGGCAATGAACAAAAAAGCCAGGAAACAGATCATCATCTTGCGCGCATCAGTTATTGTCATATCATTAGTATCTGATTAAGGCTGGATAAATGCAACCCCTGTGATGCTGACCATAATTACCGCGATAAAAGCTATAATGAAAGCCTGAGTAAATTGTCTGTCAGTCATTGAATTGACTGTATGTTTATGATAGGTTAGTAATTAAAAATAAGTTAAGCGCCGTTCCGGGAGGATATGCCATATGTCTGTTATCAATTTATCAAAGCTCAATGAAACAGCCGCGGAAAGAATAAAGCCGTTCTTCAATGAGATACTTGCCGGCCATCAGGACATGATACATTCCATCTATGTGACAGGCACCGCGATCACTGATGATTTTGACAAAAAGAGATCGGATGTCAACTCTATCTTCGTGCTGAAGGAGATGGATCTGGATTTTCTTGAACTTATCGCGCCGCTTGGGAAGAAATACGGAAAGAACAAGGTTGCCGCGCCTCTTGTTATGACTCCATATTATATAAACACATCCCTGGACGTCTTCCCTGTCGAGTTTCTGAATTTTAAACTCATTCACCAGACTGTCTTTGGCATAGATCTATTAAAAGGCCTGGAGATCAACCTGAGCGACCTAAGGCATCAATGTGAAAGAGAGATCAAGTCAAAGCTCATCTGGCTGAGGCAGGGATATATATCATCTCAGGGAGACAGGAAGCTTCTGGCAGAAGGGCTTGCCGGCTCTATCACAGGCTACATCCCGCTCTTCCGTGGGATTATAGTCCTGCTCGGAAAAGAAACGCCTGTAAAACAGAGCGCTGTGATCAGGTCACTTTCAGCTGCATCCGGGATCAATACTGATATATTTGCAAAGGTCCTTTCTGAGAAGCATGAGAAGGCCAAACATTCGTCTGAGGAATTAAATGCAATATTTAAAGACTACTACAAAGCCACTGAAGAGCTGGGAAGGATAATTGATGCGGCCATTGTTTAAGTCTTTCTTAATACTTCTATCCGTCCTGTTCTGTTTCTCTCCGATAACTGCACGCGCAGAAGTTAATATCCCTGACACCCCTGCAAATTATGTGGTGGATCTCGCTGCCATAATTGATGATAATGCCGAGACAAGCCTTAACATTTACCTTAAAGAACTTGAGCAGAAGACAACAGCCCAGATGGTTGTGCTTACGATAAACAGCCTTGAGGGAGCTTCGCTTGAGGATTTCTCTCTTAATATCGCGCATAACAAGTGGAAGCTCGGACAGAAGGATAAAGATAACGGCGTGCTTTTTTTGATCGCGCTTCAGGACAGGAAATACAGGATAGAGGTCGGCTACGGCCTTGAAGGCGTTCTCCCTGACAGCCTTGTCGGCTCTGTCGGAAGAGAGTACCTGGTGCCTTACTTTAAAAAAGGTGATTATTCAACAGGGATACTTACAGCAGCGCTTGCGGTGATAAGCGAGATATCCAGAGATGCAAAAGTTGAGATCACAGGCATGCCGGGCATCCAGTCCCCGGTGGCCAACAAAAATGGCAGAGTGCGTAAGCCTTCACTTGCAAACTCTATCTTTGGAATTCTCTTCCTGATCTTTCTTGTATATATGTTCATAAAACATCCGAGACTGATGCTGCTCTTTATCATGATGAACATGATGGGCGGGGGAAGAAGGAGCGGAGGCTTCGGCGGAGGAGGCGGATTTGGCGGAGGAGGCGGTGGCGGTTTCGGCGGAGGAGGCGCATCAGGGGGATGGTAAGGGTTACAAGTTGACAGTTAGCAGTTATTTCATATAATAATCACTAAAGGAGGTTTATCATGTCAAAAGGATTAAAGATCACACTTATTGTTGTCGGCGTAATTCTTGTTATAGGCATCATGATGGCAAAGTGGATCATCGGCGGATATAACAACGCAATCGCAATGGATGAAAATGTTAAGGGCAGCTGGGCGCAGGTCGAGAATCAGCTGAAGAGAAGGTACGATCTCATCCCGAACCTTGTCGAAACCGTCAAGGGATACGCGGCTCATGAAAAAGAGCTCTTTGAACATATCGCTGACGCAAGGACAAAGTATTTCAGCGCCGGCTCGGTTAAAGAAAAGATCAACGCATCCAACCAGCTTGAGGGTATGCTCTCAAGGCTTCTGCTGCTGAACGAGCAGTATCCGCAGCTTAAGGCAAATGAAAACTTCATGAAACTTCAGGACAGCCTTGAGGGAACAGAGAACAGGATAGCAGTTGAGAGGATGAGATATAACGAATCGGTACAGCTGCTGAATACATATATCAGAACCTTCTTCGGCAGGTTCTTTGCAGGGCTTGCGGGTGTAACAAACGCGGAGTACTATGAGCTTCCTGAAGGCGAATCAGCTGTGCCAAAGGTTACGTTTTAATTTGAGACAAACCTCCCCGCCCCAAAAGGGCGGGGAATCTTTTCCGCGGGATCAATGATGATGGTGAGTGAATTTCTCGCGGGACTTCTCAAGCTGTTCCATGAGCTGTCCCGCTTCAAAAAAGCCTATCTTCCTGTATATCTCATCGCCTTTTGAATCAAGAACTATAAATGCAGGCGTTCCCTTAACATCAAAACTGAGAAACTGCTCAGCGTCAATTCCCGTCTCAAACTTTACCGGAATAAAGTTCTTCTCTAAATAATCCTGAAGCGCTTTGTCTGGAAACGTACCTGTCTCCATTCTCTGGCAGGCGCCTCACGTTGGGCTGAAAAAATCAATGAATATCAGCTTCCCTTCTTTCTCAGCCGACTCAACAGCAACGCTTATGTTTTTCCCCCATGCGATCCCTTCAGACACTTAACGCACCTCCTGAAACCTGTGTATTGTTTTCTATCCAGATCATGTTTTTATGATTGCCGATATTGAGATACAAGTCAAGCGCTATGGTTGTATTTTCCTATTCATACAACTATGATATTCTTATTCCAGCAAATACGGCTGGCTGTATATTAATTGAAATAAATCATAATGATGAAATACATACTATCACTACTGATATTACTATGTTGGGGAAGCGGATCATACGCTATGTTTTCTCAATCATATGGAATAACAGACTTAGTACTATTTGTTTTATTAATCATATTAAGTATTTTCTGTTCGAGATACCTTTACAGAAAAGCAAATAGAAACAAAATCGAATGGGCACTCTTTGGACTTTTGGGTAATGTAAGCGCATTATCATATCATTGGCTTTATAGACTTTTCACAGATCATTGGGAAAAAGGAAAAACTGTAACAGGGAATAACTAAAAGAAATAAAAAGGAAAAGGAGGAGTATCAATCCCATGAAGAATAAAATACCTAAATTCAAAAACGAAGATGAAGAGAGAAAATTTTGGGCAACTCATGATTCTACTGAGTATGTCAATTGGGGGGAAGGCAAACGAGTCATTTTGTCAAATCTCAAGCCATCTATAAAAACAATATCTTTGCGACTGCCTGAGTCAATGATAGAGGAGCTTAAACTCCTTGCGCATAAAAAGGATGTGCCATATCAATCTTTGCTTAAGATATTCTTAGCAGAGCGAATTGATAAAGAATTAAAAACAGCTTAGGTCAAAAGAGAACAGCCTTCTACCCTTCCAGCCCGCTTAAATACTGAAAGACACAATCCGCAAGCTCTTTGCTGTAGCCGCCTTCAAGGATAGAGAAAGTCGGTTTATCCAAACCTGCTATCATCTCACCTATTGTTCTGTATGTCTCTTTCTCAAGAGAGAGATTGGTTATGGGATCAAGCCTGTAAGAGTCAAATCCGGCAGAGACTGCAAGCATATCAGGAGCAAATCTGCTGACCTCATTAAGCCCTTCTTTGAAAGCAGATAAGTATTCTTCAGGGCTGATATCCGCAGGCAGAGGAATGTTGATGCAGTTGTCCCTGCTCTGAAGTCCTGTGCCGGGATAAAGCGGGCTCTGATGGAGTGAGAGATACAGAAAATCTTTTTTGCCTAAAAAGATATCCTCAGTGCCATTTCCGTGATGACAGTCAAAATCAATTATCGCGACCTTATTCACCTTCTCCCTGGCTCTTAATGAAGCGATGGCTATGTTGTTGAAGTAGCAGAAACCGCCGAGATTATCTTTTGTCGCATGATGGCCGGGAGGCCGCATGAGAGAGAAAGCCTTCTCACCGCTGAGACAGTGCATCGCCGCCGCTATCGCGCTTCCTGCAGATAATCTTGCGTGCTCAAAGATATTCGGCAGTGAAGGAGTGTCAAGGTCAAAAAAACCGCCGGTCTTAACTCTTGCGAGAAGTTCAGGAGAGTGGGCAAGAAGTATATCATCATCAGAAGATGGCGAAGGTTCGGTAAAGCTGTATCCTCTATCCGCGAGAAACCGGTGCGCGGAGTTGACGCGCGCAGGCGACTCAGGATGGCCGGGAGAGGAATACTTCAGGCATTTGGGTGAATAGAATATCTTCATGGATTATATGTTAAAGATTTTTTGTCAATTCTTCAAATTATGGAAGTCGGACTTCCATAATTTACCTCAGATCTCGATCTCCTTCAAATCCTCGGCAAGTTCAACATGGCTGTCAAAGACCTCCTGCGCCTCTTCAACTCTTTTATCATCTGAAACATCGGATGGATAAATATGGGACAGGATAAGACGCTTCACTCCGGCAGCCTGCGCGACAAGCCCGCATTCTTTTGCAGAGAGATGCCCTTTCATCTTGAGTGAATGAGGAAAGGAGCAGTCAGCTATCAAGAGGTCGGCATCTTTTGAAAGATCTATCAGCCCCTGATCATAGTCGGCGTCACCCGTGAAGACAACAGACCTTCCGCCTGCTTCAATTCTATATGCAAGGCTGCTGCCGAAATGTACGGTCTTGGCTGAGGATATTTTGAACGGCTCAAGCACGATATCATCCTCCATTTTTATGAGCTTGATAAACTCACGCCTCTTCACAATCGGGATGAATGCGTTTTCATAATATTCAATGAAACCTACAGTGCCTGCGATGAGAAGTTCCTTCTCCCTCTTGAATCCCGGAGTTGCGATAAGCGCGTGTATCAAAGGCATGAGATCAGCGAAGTGATCAGGATGAAGGTGCGTGACACATACCGCATCAATATCTTTATAACTCTTTCCCACCCTTTCAAGTTGCAAGAGCGTTCCGCTTCCGCAGTCAATTAATATCTGTCTGCCTTCAGACTCAAGAAAATAACCCGGCGCGTTCCTCTTAAGCGAAGGAACGCATGTGCCGCTGCCAAGAATTATCAATTTCATATTAAAGGTTATACCCCAACTGCATTACCCTATCTCCTTCAAAATCTCCCTAACGAGCTTGAGGTTTCTTATGTCATCATCTTCCTCTTTCTTTGGCGTCTCTAAAACCAGCGGGACATCCTTTAAAAGCGGGAGCGATAGAAACCGCCTGAAACCATCAATGCCTATCGCACCCCGGCCGATATGTTCATGCCTGTCTATATTTGAAGAGAGCCCCTGCTTCGCGTCATTGAGATGAATAAGCTCAACCTTCATAGGAGAGAGATATTTAAGTATCTCATCCTCAAGCCGGAGAAGCCCATCGTCATTAGTTATATCATAGCCCGCTGCAAAGCCGTGGCATGTGTCAAAGCATATCCCATTTATCAGTCCTGAAGGAGCGCCTTCAATGATATCCGCGATCATCGCTATGGAAGAAGAGATATCACCCTTCTGTCCTGCAGTGTTCTCAATCAGTATCCCTGATCTGTACTCTGCCTTCTCATACACCTTTAAAAGAGCGTCTTTTGTTTTTTCCAAGGCAATATTCAATTCCTGCCCGACCGTCTTGCCGGGATGAAGCACTACATGATCTATGCCAAGCAGGTCTGCCATGCGCAGTTCATAAGAAAGCAGGTCAATTGACTTGCGCCTTGTTTCATCGTCAGGTGAGGCAAGGTTTATGAGATAAGACGAGTGGATGAATGAGCTGATATCTGACTCTTGAGAAAGCTTAATGAATTGTGATGCTTCTTCCTTATCAATATCCTTAAACGCCCATCCCCTTGGATTGTGTGAAAATATCTGCATCGTGCCGCAGTTAAGTTCTTTCGCCCTCTCAACTGAAAGGTGAATCCCGCCTGCTATGGAGACATGTACGCCGATCCTTCTCATGGTTATTATCCTGTCTCTCCTGTAATAGACATTGTCATGTCTATATATTATTCTAAATAGGCTTCTTAATCCAAAAATGAAAATGTCTAATCGAAAAACGAGAAGAATATACCTTGACCATAACGCAACCACGCCGCTTGCGCCTGAGGTGCGTGACGCAATGATTGATGTGATGAAAAATTATCCCGGAAATCCTTCAAACACATACATGGAAGGGACGACAGCCAGGCAGATCGTTGATAACGCCAGAAATAGCGTTGCCAAACTCCTGAATTGTGAAGCCGGATGCATTATATTTGAAGGCAGCGGCTCAGAGGCTAACAACCATGTCTTGAAAAATATTGCGTCTGCAAATATCAAAAATAAAAACCATATAATAACCTCTTCTATCGAACATCCTTCCGTTCTCAATGTATGCAAATGGCTGGAGAAGAACGGCATAAAGATAACATACATGCAAGTGGACAGGTCCGGCAGGGTTGATCCCGATGATCTCGCTTCAGCGATCACAAAGAGAACATGCCTTGTGTCTGTAATGACAGCCAATAATGAGACAGGCGTCATTCAGCCAATCAAAGAACTGTCTGCAATTGCCAAAGAAAATGGCGCGCTTTTTCATGCTGACGCGACACAGGCTATAGGCAAGATACCTGTTGATGTAAAAAAACTCGGCGTTGACTTTCTCTCGCTCTCAGGACATAAATTTTACGGGCCGAAAGGTATCGGCGCGTTATATATCAGAAAAGGGATCGCCATCGAACCGTTGATACTTGGCGGAGGACAGGAGAACGGATTGCGGGCAGGCACGGAAAATGTGATACATATCGCCGGGCTTGGCAAGGCCTCAGAACTTGCATATCAGAACCTTTCTGAAATGAAACTGGTCAAAGCCCTGCGGGACAGGCTTGAGAAAGATATTATTAAACTCTTCCCCGGTGCAAAACTGAACGGCAATAAAAAGTTCAGGCTGCCGAACACCATCAGTATAATTCTGCCGGGCATGCCCGGTGCTTCAGTTGTCATGGCACTTGACCGTAAAGGCATAGCGATATCAGCAGGATCAGCCTGCCACTCAGGTTCATCAAAACCTTCCGGCATACTTCTGGCAATGGGGCTGACTGAAGAAGAGGCGCACTCCACTATCAGGATATCGCCCGGCATTGGCAATAGTGCGGAAGATATAGAGAGCGCGGTTAAAGCATTCACAGAAATTATTAACGGCAGAAAAAACGCTGCCCGTGTATAAGACAATCGTTATCGCTTCCTGCTATATTAGACCATGAAGAAAAAATACATCCACCTTTTTATAAGCCTCGTCATCATTGTTCTCTCTCTTGCGTACGCATTTCAGGGCGTTAAGTTTTCCATGCTCCTTGAGGAATTATCAAAGGCAAATTATCTGTACCTTATCCCCGCAGTCATACTTATCATGATAACGTACCTCTTCAGGGCGATGAGGTGGCATTATCTGTTACGGCCTGTCAAGGAAGTGCCGGTAAAAAATATCCTCTCACCGCTCTTTGTAGGCTTCATGGCAAATATGCTCCCTGCGCGCGCAGGAGAGCTGATACGGGCTTACCTGCTTGGTAAAAGAGAGGACATAAGCTTCAGCACCGCCTTTGCTACAATATTCGTTGAGCGGTTATTTGACATGTCTATGGTTCTCCTCATGCTCTTTTCTATCACTTTTTTCTACGCTGATGTGCTGTCGCTGAGCAGCCCGGATGCCGGCAATATAATCAGCAACATTGTTACGATCGGCTGGATAAGCCTGATCTTGTCACTGATCATGTTTGTATTTATATTATTCCTTCTGCATAAAAATGAACTTGCCATGAAAGCGGTGCGTTTATTCATCAGGCCGCTCCCTGACAACTGGGGATTAAAGATAATTGAAATGGTGAATTCATTTACCCAGGGGCTCAATATTTTAAAAGACATAAAGGGATTTCTTATGTCTCTCGGACTCTCTTTTCTTGTATGGGTCTGCCTTACAGTCACGCAATACCCGGTCTACCATGCTTTCGGATTTGCCGATATGCTCCCTGTATTATCCTCTCTTTTGATACTTAACCTTTTCGTAGCTTTTTCCACTCTCTTCCCGGCTCCCGGATTTCTCGGCCCTTTTCAGGCAGCCTGTGTCTTTGTGCTGCATGAGATATTCAGGATCCCCAAAGCTACTGCCGCCAGCTACGGGATTGTGCTGTGGGTGGTTTCGATGGGGTTTACGATCATTGTCGGAGTGATCTATGCAATGAAGGATCATGTCTCAATAAAAGAATTATCAGAAAAAACCGAAGCGAAGTAACTACTTGCCTTTATATCCCGGGCACTCCTGCGACCCCTCACAACCTGCCCTCCTGATCTTGCAGTCCTTGTTGAGGCAGATAGGGCGGCGTTTTTCTCCCTGACGGTTTTTTCCTGCAGGCTGGCCGGCTGTTTTATTTTTTTTCATATGGATATTTTAACAGGAGAGATGGTCTAAATAAAAAAGGGCTTCCGCATTTCTGCGAAAGCCCTTTCATTATATTCTGGCTCCCGAGGAGGGATTCGGACCCCCGACAAGGTGATTAACAGTCACCTGCTCTGCCAGCTGAGCTACTCGGGAATAATCTTTATTTTTCTTCTCCGCCTGAGAAAACAGCCTCTTTCTGGAGACGCTCCCACTGCGCGTCAACAGATTCCTGCGCCTGTTTGAGCATCCACTCGTTGCCGGGGGCAAACATATGTTTAAACCTGCCCTGAGGCTTGAGGAAATCTACAAGCGGTCTTTTCTCTTTCGGTTTAGCTGTTATTCTGGTGACGCCGTTCTCGATCTCAAACAGAGGCCAGTAACAAGTTTCAAAAGCCAGCTTGCTCAACATAATTGCATCATCCGTCCTTGAGCGCCAGCCCCGGTTACACGGTGAAATAACATTCATGAACTTGGGACCTTTTATCTCAAACGCCTTCTGCACCTTCTTCATAAGGTCCATCCAGTTTGCGGGCGATGCCTGCGCCACATAAGGAATGCCGTGCGCAGCCATTATCCTTGTAAGGTCTTTTCTCTGCTGCAGCTTGCCGGGGATCACATCACCGGCAGGGCATGTAGTTGTGTCAGCTCCAAAAGGTGTCGCACTTGAACGCTGAATGCCTGTATTCATGTATGCGCCGTTGTCATAACATATGTACATCATGTCATGGCCGCGCTCCATCGCGCCTGAAAGCGCCTGAAACCCGATATCATAGGTTCCGCCGTCGCCGCCAAATGCTATGAATTTTACATTCTTATCTTCAAGCTTATTCTGCTTGACCAGCGACCTGTACATCGCCTCAATTCCTGATATGGTTGCTGCCGCATTTTCAAAGGCGCTGTGCATCCAGGGGATATTCCATGCCGTGAATTGCTGGATGCATGAGGAGACCTCAAGGCATCCTGTGGCATTTGCGGCGATAATGGGATAATCGGTTGCCATAAGCACCTGCTTTACAACTATCGGCGCTCCGCAGCCTGCGCACATCCTGTGGCCGTGAGCGAACCTGTCCTCTCCCTTCGCAAGTTCTTTTAGTTTGAGTGCTTTAGTTGTCATCTTATTCCCTCACCCCGATATATTCTTTAATAGCTCCGACTTTTCCGGTTTCAGCGATCTTGATAAGCTCATCTATGACCTGCTCTGCCTGATCCGGCAGATAGTCTCTTCCGCCAAGCCCGAAGATCTTGTTGATCATGGCGGGTTTTGTATCCATCGACATTACCGCTCCGGCTATCTCTGAAAATAACGGCCCGTATCCGCCGAATGAATCCGCCCTGTCAAGGACTGCTATAGCCTTCACATGCTTGAGCGCCTCTGCTATCTGCGTGAAGGGAAACGGCCTGAACATCCTCGGCTTCAGAAGCCCTACCTTTACGCCCTTATCCCTGTACTGATCGATAATGTCTTTGGTCGTTCCTGCCGCAGAGCTCATAACGACGATAGCTATCTCAGCATCTTCAAGCCTGTATGATTCAAAGAGACCGTATTTTCTGCCGGTCATCTTTTCAAATTCAGCCGCAACCTCAAGCACAACACCCGAAACCTTTGTCATGACCTCATGCTGTGCCCGCTTGTATTCATGATACAGATCGGTGAGGATCAGCGGCCCGTAGCTCTTCGGATGCTCCAGATCAAGCAGCGGATGCACCGCCTGAAATTTCCCTACAAACTTCTTCACATCCGCGTCATCAATATATTCGACCCTCTCAATAGAGTGGCTGACGATAAAACCATCCATGCAGACCATCGCAGGCGTTCTGATCTCAAGATGCTCTGCGATCCTGAAAGACTGGATCAGATTGTCATATGCTTCCTGGGCATTCTCGGAATATATCTGGATCCAGCCCGTGTCCCTGGCTCCCATGCCGTCAGAATGGTCGCCGTGAATATTCAGCGGAGCTGAAAGCGCCCTGTTTACCAGAGGCATGACTATCGGAAGCCTTGTTCCTGCTGCTATATAAAGCATCTCCCACATAAGCGCGAGGCCCTGTGATGATGTGGCTGTTGCAACTCTTCCGCCTGCTGCTGCCGCGCCTATACATGCGCTCATTGCGCTATGCTCACTCTCTACGAGCACCAATTCTGTATCCACCTGGCCGTTCGAGACATAGCCTGAAAACCTCTGCATAAGGTCAGTGGCAGGTGTGATAGGGTATGCTGCGCATACATCAGGGTTGATCTGCTTAAGGGCATACGCGCATGCTTCATTTCCGGTAACTGCAACTATCTTGCCCATTTATTTGCCCTCCTCTTCCATAACTATTGCTTTGTTGCCCTTTTTACCGGGGCATTCGAGGGCACATATCCCGCAGCCCTTGCAGTAATCATAATCGAATTCCGCTCTCTTGCCTTCTGCCGTGACCTTGATGGACATGTCAGGGCAGTATATCCAGCAGAACATGCACTGAATGCAGTTCTCTTCTATCCACTTCGGCCTCATCGACCGCCATGTGCCTGTCTTGAACTTAGCTGAACTCCCGGCCTCCAGAACTACAGAGCCCTGCGGAAGTGTTTCCCAGAATTTCTTGCTCATCCTTCCCTTACCTCCTCATATCCGCGCCTTGTGGCATTGAGGTTGCCGTCAATGATCTTCTGGGCAAACTTCTTGCCGAAACTCTTTTTGACATTGTCCAGAAGCACATCCATGCCTACAACTTCCGTTATCCTGCATATCGCGCCTAACATGGATGAATTCGGGAGCGGCCTTCCAAAGCTGTCAACAGCTATCTTTGTCGCGTCTACTGTATATACCTTCTGCGAGTCTTTCACCTTCAGCTTCGCCCTGACCTCTTTCGGATCCCTCGATGTGTTCACGAGAAATACCGCGTCATCAGGAGCGCCTTCAGTCACATTCACAGCGTCTATTAATGTTGCGTCTGCAATGCTGATAACCTTCGGGTGAAGAACAGGGCCGTACATCCTTATCGCATTGTCGCTTATCCTGTTAAACGCCCTGATAGGGGCTCCGGCTCTCTCGGGGCCGTATTCAGGGAATGCCTGAACATATCCTCCGCCGCTGAGGCAGGCGTCTGCAAGGACCTTGGCAGCAGTGACTGTGCCCTGTCCGCCGCGGCCGTGCCAGCGAATTTCAATTGCTTTTGCCATTTTTATTCCTCCGGACATTATTATTGGTTATAAACACATATCCAAAATAAAAAGAAGATTATATTAGCTTATAATAAGCATTCTTTTCAAGGGACAGCTCAGACTATCTTAAAGTGCCAAGCAACGATTGAGATTAATCCATTACCTTGCATCTTTTAGCAAAAGATGTTAAAAAATCCTATGTCCAAAAAGATCGTAGTTGACATTGAGACCATCGGCTGTGACTTTGACGCGATGGATGAGATGTCGCAGGAATATATCATTAAATACGCCGATACCGAAGAGGCGATACAAGAGGCGAAAGAGGGCCTCGCCTTCTCCCCTCTCACCGGTGAGATAGTAGCCATCGGGATGCTCAACCCCGACACGAATAACGGCGCTGTATATTTTCAGTCTCCCGGCGCTGCGCATGAACCGCTGAAAGAGGACGGGATAGAGTATACAGCCGATGACGAGGCAGGTATCCTTAATAAATTCTGGGAGACTGTCAGGCACTACGACAGCATAATCACATTCAACGGAAGGGGTTTTGACGCCCCCTATCTGATGATACGTTCAGCTATCCACAAGATTACACCGACAAAAGATCTTATGCCCAACCGTTACAGCGCTGCTTCACATATTGACCTCCTTGACCAGCTCACCTTTTACGGCTCGGTCAGAAGGAAATTCAGCCTCCATATGTGGTGTACGGCATTCGGAATCAAGAGCCCGAAAGAGGAAGGCGTCACAGGGCACGAGGTCGCAGGCCTATTTAAAGAGGGCAGGCATCTTGATATCGCAAGATACTGCGTCGGCGACCTCTACGCAACAAAAGAGCTCTTTGAATACTGGGACAAGTACATAAGATTCTCTCCCCGTAAATAGGTTCTTAATTTACCTGCCTCAAATCGATGCAAGATTTTTGCATGAGTCTCAGTTATAATATTTCAGCTTTTTGAAAAAATAATAAATGGCTATTAACTACAGTAAAGAAAGATTATTGGAACTGATCGATGTAGGGGTCGAGATATCCCTGCTCAAGGATATTGACCTGCTGCTTGAAAAGGTCCTGTCAGTATCAAGACAGATAGTCAATGCTGAAGCAGGCTCGATATATATTATTGAGAACAACAGATTGAAGTTCAGCCATACTCAGAACACGATCCTTCAAAGCAGGCTTGCCCCCGGCAAAAAGCTCATCTTCTCCACCTTCTCTATCCCTATCAATAATGATTCCATTGCAGGATATGTGGCAAACACAGGAGAGATGATTAATATTGCAGATGTATATAATCTTTCCCAAAAAGCTCCGTATTCTTTTGACAAAGAGTATGACAAGATATCCGATTACCGCACGCAGTCCATGCTTACCATTCCTCTTGTGACGGCACATGAGAAGATAATCGGCGTACTTCAGCTCATCAATTCCAGGGATAATAATGGCAATACCATCGGCTTCACCGAGGACGATGAGCCTTTGATAAAGAATTTTGCGAATATCGCAGCAGCAGCCATTGAACGAGCGCAGCTTACAAGAGCTATCATTCTTAGAGTTATAAAGATGGCTGAGATGCGCGATCCGAAAGAGACCGGAGCTCATGTAAACCGTGTCGCATCCTACTCTGTAGAAATCTATGAAGAATGGGCCGCAAAAAAAGGCGTTCCAATAAAAGATATCGAGAAGAACAAGGACATCCTCAGAATGGGCGCCATGCTGCATGACGTAGGCAAAGTTGCTATCTCAGACACTATACTCAAGAAACCCGCAAAACTCAGCCCTGAGGAATTTGAAACGATGAAAGGGCATACCTATCTTGGGGCAAGACTCTTTTCTGAAATGTATTCCGACTTTGATGAAGCAGCCTCGATCATCGCTTTGAACCATCATGAACGATGGGACGGGAACGGGTATCCCGGACATGTCAACAGCATGACAGGGAAACCGATTCCGGGCTGTGAAACAAGTGAAGGAAAGGCAAGAGGAAAAAAGGGAGAAGAGATCCCGCCGTTCGGCAGAGTGGTTGCCATAGCCGATGTATTTGATGCCCTCAGCTCTCCGAGGGTATATAAAGAGCCGTGGGATGAATCCAGAGTACTGGAAAACCTTCAATCTGAAGCAGGGAAACAGTTTGACCCTGAAATGATAGACGCCTTCTTCTCCTGTCTTGACGTTATCAGAAGCCTATCAAAGAATTATCCCGATTAAACCACTCGCTTTTTCACATATTTTAACCTTGATAAATACGCTGTTTTTGAGGTAGCATAGACTCATTAACAAGGAGGAGTAAATATGAAAATTATCATCAGGATGTTTTTGATCTCAGCCTTTTTGCTCAGCATTATTTCAGCCCCTTCTTTTGCCGATGAAACCATAAATGAACCTTTGCTTGCGAAACAGGACAGCGCCGTATTATTGGCTGATGCTGAAGAAGATGATGATGATTATCTCGATGACGGGGAGGATTCCGGCGATGACAACGGGTTAGAGAAGATATCCGACCCGCTTGAACCTGTGAACCGCGTATTCTTTCATTTCAACGACAAGCTGTACTTCTGGGTCTTAAAGCCGGTTGCTAAAGGCTACTCAAAGGTAGTTCCTGAACCGGCCAGAATATCAGTGCGCAATTTCTTTAATAACCTTACCACTCCGGTAAGGCTTGTCAATAATGTACTGCAGTTAAAATTTGATTCCGCCGGCACTGAGATGAAACGTTTCGGCATTAATACCACTGTAGGCGTTTTAGGCCTTTTTGACCCTGCGAAGAAAAATTTAAATCTTAAGATGCAGGATGAAGACCTGGGACAGACCTTCGGGGTCTGGTGGGATGCAGGCCCTGGTTTTTATATAGTCTGGCCGATCCTCGGGCCTTCAAGCCTTCGTGACACAGTAGGCCTTGCCGGAGACACTTTTCTTGATCCGGTAACTTATGTCACGCCATTTGCTTATGACGGGCTCGCCGTCAGAACCGGCGATAAGGTCAACAGGGTATCGCTTGTGATAGGTGATTACGAAGAGATCAAGAAAGACGCCATTGACCCTTATTCTGCGATAAAAGATATCTATCATCAGTACAGAGAGAACAAGATAGACAAATAAAAGCTGAGATATTTAATATATATAAAGTTTCTTCAGCAATTTTGCACTTTCTTTGCTATCTGGTCTGCAAGATCTGACAGGGTCTCATCACGAGCGCCGAATATGACATATGCGCTGTAACCATCAATCCTCTTTAAAATCTCATCCCTGTCTTTAATGACCTCAACAGACCTGCCGGCCTCGCTGATGCCGTCGGCAAGGTCTCTGCTTGAGATGTCCCTTACGATACTGCCGCCGGCATAATAAATGGGAAGAAGAATAAGATGGTCTGTATCTCGAAGATTCCTGTTAAAGGCCTCAATATATTCATCCTTCATGAGCTTTGTGGGCCCGAATCCGTGAGGTTGAAATATATAGCATATCCGCAGATGCAGCCGCGTCACAGTCTCCATAAGGGCTGATATTTTATGAGGATTATGCGCGTAGTCATCAATTACAAGCTTCTTCCCGTCATTGAAATGTATATCAAACCTTCTCACTATCCCCTGAAATTCCGGGAGCGCTGCTGCAATAAGGACCGGGGATATCCCTATTTCTGAAAGAAGCGCAATGCATGAAACAGCATTGTACAGATTATACTTGCCCGGGAGAGAAAGTCTGTACCTCGTCCCTCTTAATGAAAAATCAGTGCCAAGCGGCATGAACTGAACTGCTTCAGCCCTGTAGTCAGAAGGACTGTCTATGGAAAAGGTTGTCACACACTCAGACCTTAACTCTGCCAGGTTCTCATCATCAGCATTGACTACTACTTTCTGCCATGTATGCTTTATGAGCTCCTTAAACATATTGGCAGTTTTTGCAACAGTATGGTGATCAAGTGAAAGGTTCAGGATTATGGAATATCCCGGTCTGTAATTGACAATCGTCCCGTCAGACTCGCATGCCTCTATGACAAGATAATCGGAACTTCCCGAGAGAAAATTGCCGGGATTGGTTTCAGACCTGAATTGCCTTGCCCTTCCACCGCCTATGTAATTTGGATCAAGCCCGAGCCTCTCCATGAGAAAAGCAAGCATAGCAGCTGTTGTGGACTTACCGCTGGTTCCTGCGACAGCAATAGTTTGATGCGAGTTGGTTATCTCAGTAAGAAATTCAGGCCTTGTCTCGACATGGACTCCAAGTTTTTTTGCCTTGAGGAGTTCCGGGCTGTCATCCTCAACCGCTGTGCTGAAGACCACAAGATCAAAAGCAGCATCTATTCCGCTTCCATCATGGCTGAAGACCTGAATACCTGAAGACTGAAGCGTTTTTTTGAGCGGGCTGCCGGGATTTTCATCAAAAGCCCTGTCAGAACCGGCAACATTATGGCCCTTTTCTGCCATAAAGCCGGCAATGGCTGAAACCCCGCTTCCCCCTATCCCTGAAAAAAATATCTTTAGCTGCCTGGAATCTATTGTCATCCGGGATATTTTAACGTATATTATAGGATAAAACATAACCGGTAACTATGAATAAAAATATTATTATTTGCTGGACTATATAAAAAAGCTGGGTTATAATCATAACTATTATTGTATAAGCAGCGCTGACAAACAGACAGACAAATTTAATCAGCCTATATATATTTAGATAAACCATTAAAAACCAGGAGGGATTGACATGAGACACAAAGTATCAAAAATGGTATTTTCAACTTTATTGCTCCTATCTTTTGCATTTATCATAGGATGTGCAGGCATGGACATTGAGACCGCTGAAAAGTCCCAGTACTACTATGTTCCTGAAAGGCTTCAGGAAGCGAACAGGCTTTTGAATCTGGCCAGGGAAGATGGAAAAGACAAGGCATGCAAGAAAGAGTTTAAGGCAGCTGAAGCAGATGTCAACCGGGCCTTTGCAACATATGACGAGTGTAAGGCTGATGAAGCTGCGGCAATGATTGAAAAGGCTATCGAGAAGATAAATGCTCTCTGTCCGTACATACCGCCGCCGCCGGTCATTATTCCTGTTCCTGAGGTAGTGGTTCCGCCTATTCCTGAGGTAATAGTTGTTCCTGAAGAAAAGGTTGTTCCTGTTGAAAAGGTCATAGACAAGCTGACATTGCATATTAATTTTGACTTTGATAAGGCCATTATCAGAAAGGTTGAATATCCAAAGCTTGAAAAGGCGCTTGAGTTTATCAGCAAGTACCCGGATGCAGCTTTGGTTATTGAGGGGCACACAGACAGTGTAGGCACTGAAGCTTACAATGAGAGGCTTTCTTCCCAGCGCGCCAATGCTGTAAAAGAGTATTTCGTTACAAAAGGCAAGATCAATGATGCCAGAATAAAAAGGGTCACCGGTTTTGGTGAATTGAAGCCCATCGCATCAAACAAGACTAAAGAGGGAAGATTTGAGAACAGGCGGGTCGAGATACTTATAGTTTCTGAATAAAGATTTACTACATTAAAATTCAACAAAGAAGGGACAGTTTGTTTTAAACTGTCCCTTCTTTGTTATCTGCCCTTTTCAAGGTGTTATGATATAAATCATAAACTCTATCCAGCAGGATCAGGTAACATATTATATGAACGCAGTTACAGGATATTTCAGCAAAATGAGAGGTACGGGGGAATGCCCGCCAAGAGCCAGCCTTTCAGAGATCGGATGGTCATGGATAGGGGCGTTCCTCGGAATTGCCGCTGTCACTTACATCGATTACCATATCCTTGAAAAGACAGACCTTGTCATGGTCATCGCTTCTTTCGGAGCTTCGGCTGTTCTTATTTATGGAGCGATAAAAAGCCCTCTTGCGCAGCCGAGAAATTTATTGGGAGGGCATATTTTTTCAGCTGTCATAGGAGTCGCTTCTTATCAGATGTTAAGCCAGCACATCTGGCTTGCAGGGGCAGTGGCTGTTGCAACCTCCATCGCATTCATGCATGCTACCAAAACTCTCCACCCCCCGGGCGGCGCAACAGCGCTTATTGCCGTCATAGGGAGTGAAAAGATACATAACCTTGGTTTCCTGTATGCTTTCATGCCTGCCGGGCTTGGAGCGGTAATCCTGCTCATTGTCGCGCTTCTCATAAATAATATCCCGAAGTCCCGCAGATACCCTGAATTCTGGCTCTGATGGACCTTCATCCTACTGCATGACTGATAGACAAAACCTCCCGCAGGTTGAATTCTCTGAACTTTATATGTTAAAAAAGTAAGCACGGCATTGCCAATAAGATATATCATTGTTCTGCCGTTCTCTGTCTTTTTTCCTTCTACATCATATACCATTTTGTTTTGCAGGAAATCGGGCATATGAAGAAGCTGAAAAAACTGTAACGTATTATCGCGTTAAGGAGATCTTATGAAGAAACTGTCTGCCGCAGCCATTTTTCTGATAGCTGCAACATTAATACTTTTTCAGCTCCGGGATGTCAGGAATATCAAAGAAGAAGTTAATAAAGAACCGCTGAAAACAGAAACATTAAGGAAGATAAGCGGTACGATAAAAAAGGGAGAGACTTTTTTCGAGGTATTTAAGCGCTGCGGCCTTAATATTGCCGAGTTGTTTGCTATCCGGGAGGCTGCCGCAGATGTTCACCATTTAAGAGAGGTGAAACCCGGACAGCAATATAATATTTCAGTTGATGCAGACAACCGTGTTAATTCTCTGTCGTATTGGATCGGTGACGACGGCGTACTTGAAGTCACACGAAAAGATCAGATATTTAAAGCTAAAAGGATTCCTATCGAATATGAAAAGAAGATTGAGAGCATCGGCGGCGCAATAAAAGACAATCTCATTTCGTCCATAGGAGAAGGCAGGGAAAACCTCATACTGGCGCTTCAGCTTTCTGACATCTTTGCATGGGACATAGATTTCACCTCCGACCTCAGAGAAGATGACAAATATAAAATTATTGTTGAAGGGCTTTACCTTGACGGGAAGTTCAAGAAGTTCGGGAAGATACTCTCTGCGGAATTCAGCAATAACGATAAAATATACCATGCCTACCGTTTTGAAAATAACGGAAAGGCCGGCTACTACGACGCTGACGGCAAATCATTGGCAAAGGCCTTCCTGAAAGCTCCGCTGGACTTCAGGCGGATAAGTTCATATTATTCAGGAAACAGGCTTCATCCCATATTGAAGGTCTATAAGCCCCATCACGGGCTTGATTATTCTGCACCGGCAGGAACCCCGGTCTCTGCTCTCGGAGACGGGAAGGTCGTTTTTGCGGGATATAACGGAGGATACGGCAACCTTGTAATAATAAGGCACAATAACGGATATGAAACATATTACGGCCATCTGCAGGAGATCAACAATAATATCAGAACAGGGAAAACTGCAGAGCAGGGCCAGGTTATCGGGAAAGTCGGCAGTACGGGAATTTCAACCGGGCCGCACCTGCATTTCGAATTACGGATCAATAACGAACCGGTCAATCCACTCAGTGTAAAGCTGCCAAGCGGAGAATCCATGCCCCAGCAGTTAATGGCCGGATTCAGACTATTCAGGGATCAGATGAACACACAGTTAGCTTCAATCACCACGCCTGTTTATGCATTCAAGGAACAATCTCTGCGGTAAACCAGTAAAGCTCTGCGTCCTTCCATGCATCAGGAGGAAGCCCGGCCTTCTTTGAAACTTGTTGCAGGAATGTCTCCCTGTCCCAGCCGAACTCAAGCGGGACCTGCGGAAGAAGAATGCCGCTCCTGCCGTCCTTTTTAATATAAAGCCCGTGCCTGCCTACTTCTATGGCATTCGTGTCCTTTACAAGCTCAAGCGGTGAGAGTATCGTCACCTCAACCTCTATCTTATCAAGCTCCTGTTCACTTAGAGGCGGAAACCGGGGGTCTCTGGCTGCCGCGTTAACCGCATTCCTGATAACAGAATCATAAAGCGGAATGTCAGGCATTATATTGCCTATACATCCTCTAAGTATGCCGTGCTCCCTTATGGTGACAAACGTAGCGCCGTTGCTCTTTAATCTCTTAATCCCTGTGACTGATGACGGCTGTTTGCCGTCTTTCACATAAACATTGATAGTCTCTTTGGCAAGCTGCAGCAGAGTCTCTTTTTCCTTATCTGAAAGATAGCTCTTGTAAAAGCCCATCGCGGCATAACCTACCACACGGCTTTTGTCGCCTGTGACATCGCCTGAGTTCGCATACTTGTAAAGCTCCGCATTTGTCGCTCCGAGATTTTGCGCCACAGCCATTGTGTACAGAACAGGATAGCCGCCGCACATCTCACCTTCACGGCTCATCAATAACCTTTCCGTCTCATCGATAGATACCCTTTCAATCGCGTCAATCATCTTCATATCCATCTTTACGGCGGTCTCATAATCGTGATAGTGCGACAGGTCTGTGCTCGCTATAATTATCACATCTTCATCATCCCTAATGATCTCAGTCAGTTTTTTTGTGAGAAACTTATAAGACTCCCTCGTAGGAGAACCAATTACTATCGGGACGACCTTAAAGTCTTTAAGAGTGCGCTGAAGAAAAGGAAGCTGAACTTCCAGAGAGTGTTCCTTCTCAAATGCTTCCGGAAAAAATGTCACATCAGCTTCCTTGTTGATAAGAGAAGCTGCAATTTTGCTGTCGATCTTCACAACCCCGAGCGGCGTCTTCATTCCGTCTCCGGTATAAACAGATACGCCTGTGAATGACTTATGATGACTGGGGCCTATCAGAATTACAGTCTTTATATTCCGCTCTTTCAGATGATTATAAGAATATGCAGCGATGCCGCCGGAGAATTGATATCCTGCATGCGGTGATATAAGTGCTATAAGCCTCCCTCTGCCTGCCTTGTCCTTTGCGCCTGATAGAAGGCTGTCAACGGTCTTGGCAAGAACCTTCCCATCTTTTGGATAAAACGCGCCGGCAACCGCAGGCTCCTTCACATCGGCAGAACATGCAAGCGGTGAGAATATTAATACAGCCAACAGAAAGTTAAGAAACCTTTTCAATATCAATTGACCTTTCTCCAGAACTTTGCCTTCTTTGTGCTGCTCGTCAGTTTCAGTTTTTTAGTCAGCGAGCTGATAAGCCCGCCAAGAGCCATGAACTTCAAGAACGTTCTCCTGTTCATCTCAAACCTCCCATAATCCGGCTATCACGGCATTACAAAATATGCATTTGCCGTCAATCATATTGACATGCTTCACCTGATAGCCGACTCTCTCTATTATAATCTTTCTGCATGCCGGGCAGTAGGTGTTTTCAGCATTTGACCTTACATTGCCCAGATACACATATTTCAGCCCCGCATTGCGCGCGGTCTCCCATGCGATCTTAAGTGTTTCAAAAGGAGTTGGCGGCAAGTTCTTAAGCTTGTAATAAGGAAAGAACCTTGAGAAATGTATGGGCGTATCCTCGCCGAGGTTCTTGACTATCCACCTGCACATAGCATCTATCTGCTTCGGATCATCATTATGCGTAGGTATCACAAGGTTCACTATCTCCGTCCAGACGCCTTCCTCCTTCAGTACCACAAGAGCGTCAAGCACAGGCTTCAGCCTGCCGCCGCAGATCTTTGCATAGAAGTCCTCTGTGAACGCCTTGAGGTCAACGCAGGCAGCATCCATGTACTTTGATAATTCCCTTAACGGCTCCTTATTTATATACCCGCAGGTATGCATCGTATTGAGCATTCCGTAGTTCTTCGATATCTGAGAGGTGTCGTACATGTATTCATAAAAGACCGCAGGCTCTGTGTAGGTGTATGCTATGCTTTTGCAGTTATACGCCAGCGCCTTGCTCACAAGTTCATCAGGCTGTAAGTCTTTGTTGTCAGACTCCTCAGGCCTTCCCTGTGATATCTGCCAGTTCTGGCAGAACTTGCAGCTGAGCACGCATCCGACAGTTGCTACAGAGAACGCGGCGCTGCCGGGAAGGACATGAAAAAAAGGTTTTTTCTCTATCGGATCAACAGCAACAGAACAGGGGTTGCCGTACACAAGGCTGTAAAGAGCCCCATCCTTGTTTATCCTCACCCTGCACCCGCCAATTTCAAAGTTCGAAAGCTCGCATTCCGTGGGGCAAAGTTCGCATTTTATCTTTGTGCCCATATTCATATTTTATCAGTTTCTTTTAGTTACTCCTTGATCTCTTTCCAGTATTTTGCCGGATGCATAGGGAGCTTCTTTGTCGAGATCACCTCTTCAAAATATACTTTTCTCTTCATGTATCCGCCGATCTCAGTCCTGAAGAACTCCTGCGTGACATTGTATGACAAGATAACGACAACGAATATAGTGACTATAATGATAAATGTCCTGAACTTTTTATCATCTTTCATAACGCTATAATATCACATTGACGAATACAGATATGTGAATGCCCTGCTGTGCAGAAAGGTACTGAAATCGGAGAAAGCACGCGGTGATACGCCGCGCTTTATGGTAGAAGTGTTACAAAGCTGTCAAACTCAGCTTCATCTTAAAAAAGGTCTCAACAACTTCAGGGTCGAAATGCCTGCCTGACTCTGAACTAATAAATTCCAGCGCCTTATCATCAGGCCACGCAGGTCTGTACGGGCGATCCGAGGTTAAAGCGTCCCAAACATCAACAACTGCAAAGATGCGCGCCGGAAGAGGGATCTCTTCAGCTCTGAGCCCACGGGGATACCCTGTTCCATCCCACTTCTCATGGTGGCAATAAGGTATGAATAAAGCAGCCTGCAGATAAGGGATTGGAGAGAGTATTTCATAAGCTATTACCGTATGACGTTTCATCACCGCCCATTCTTCATCATTCAGTTTCCCGGGTTTTAAAAGAATGCCGTCAGGAACACCGAGTTTTCCTATATCGTGAAGGAGCGCGCCCCGGTACACATGCACAAGTTCGGCATTGATAATGCCCATCTCTTTTGCTATTTTCACTGTCATATCTGTTACACGCCTGCTATGCCCTTCTGTCTCCTTGTCTCTGTGATCAAGAGCTTTTGCCCACCCTTCAATAGTACGGTCATAAGCAACAATCAGTTCATCGCGGGAATGCTGAAGCTCATGAAAAAGAGTGGAATTATCTATCGCTATTGCAGCCTGCCGTCCCAAAGTATCAAGGAAATCCAGCCAGTTCTGATCAGGTTCGAGAAGCGCACGGTGGAATATTTCAATTACACCCTCCACATACCCTTTGGCTATCAGAGGCACGGCATAATAGGTGACAAAACCTTCATCAGCAAGTAACGGAGACTGAATAAAATCCTGTCCCGCTTCCCCCATGTTACGTATGGTAATTATACGTTTTTCCATGGCCGCCCTGCCCGCATTTCCCTCACCGATGCGCAGCCTGGTCTGCCTTAGAGCCTGTGTTCTGAAACCCCTTCCTGACGCGTACTCAAGCACCTGTTCATGAGGGTTTCTCAGAAGAATGTCGGCCGCGTCAACATTCAGCAGGGTTACAACCTGCTCAAGCAGGATGCTGAGTGTGACACGAAGGTCAAGACTTGAAGTTATGGCCATATCGATTGTTCTGAGCGCTTCTACCTGTTTAAGATGAGCTTCAATCTTTTTCTCAGACAGCTTCTGCTCAGTGACATCATGAACTATGCCTGTAGAACATATTATCCTTCCTGCATCATCAAAAGTATGCTCGCATTTTTCATGAACGATCCTGACCTCACCGTCAGGCCTTAACACCCTGTGAAAGATATCATAGCGTGTCCTGTTCGCTACCGAATCGTTATAAGACCTGTTGACAAAGTCCCTGTCTTCAGGATGAACAGAATTTAAAAATGCTTCATAAGTTGTGCCGAACTCATTTGGCGTAAAACCAAATATTCTGAAGACCTCGTCCGACCACTCCAGTTTATTTTCCGTGAGGTCAAGTTTCCAACTGCCTAATTTGGCTATTTGCTGGGCCTCGCTGAGCCTGGATTCACTCTTTTTTAATTTCTCCTCCGCCTGTTTTTTTTCTGTTATGTCTCTGACAATATGAATAAGCCCGACAAGTTCATTGCTGCCGTTAAATCTCGGCATTGCCCTCACCTCGATGAACTTTCCCAGGTGCGGCTCAAAAATTTCAAAACTTACCGACTCAGCCGATTTGAGGCAGTTGCAACTGGGACATCCTTCAGGGGGACTATCTGCCCCGTGATAAAACTTAAAGCACTTTGCCTTTTCTGATTGTAAAAATGGCAGGCCAAGTATCTTTTCCGCCGCCTTGTTGGCTCTTATGATATTGTAATTTCTGTCATGTATAGTGACCATGTCAGTGATATTATTGAACGTCTCTTCCCATTGCAGCTTTGACTCAAATATCAGCCCCTCTGCGTCCCTGCGTTTTACTTCATTTTTATAGGCTCCCATTATATTCTTGCAAGTGGATATAAACGGCTTCAGATAATCCAGCAGGCTCTCATCATAACCTCCCTCACAGTTGGCAACCCCGACCATCCCCAAGAGCTTTCCGTTGTTGCCGAACGGTATGGCAAGAAAGGCATTAAGCGGAGGGTGCCCTTCAGGCAGTCCGCCACTTCTCGGATCATTCGGCGGGTCATTTGAGATGACGGGTTCACCTGACGTTAAGGCAGCCCCGAAAAGCGTATCAAGGTTCCTGAACTCCATTCCGGCTGAAATATTTTCTTTATAAAAATCTTTGGTGGCATTGTCCCATGCTATGTTTGTGATCGCGTATGCCTTCAGATACGGCGCTCCGTCTTCCGAATAAAGGACTTCTCCGACAAAACCATACTCACTACGGGTCAATGCAAGAAGGCTGTCCAGTATCCTGTTAAAGAGAGCCTCAGGTTTTATTTCAGAGATAAACCCTGACTGAATGGTATTAATGGAATCCAGTAGTTCGTAACTCTGCCGGATCGTTTCATCACTCTGCTTCTGCATGGCTCTGATAGGCATTGAAATAAACCTTGACACAAATATCGCTATCAACAAGATACAAAATGCGGCTGCAATTCCAACAAACATCGCCCAGTTCCTGAGCCCGGCAACTGATGCAAAGGACTCTTTGGTGTCTATCTTTACAACCATGCCCCATCTTAATTCAGGCAAATATCTCCATACAGCCAGTACCTCCTCACCCCTGTAATCAACGGAAAAACCGGCGCCTTCACGCCCCTGAACAGCCTCCTGTACAGGCCATTCCTCCCCCGATCCGATAGCGACCTTCCTGTTAAATGCGGCGTGAAGATCATGCCTGACCGGCGTTATGAATACCGCTTCATTCCCTTTTCTCGCGGCCAGAACGATCTCGCCCGTCCTGCCAAAACTGGCGTATTCATTCACAATGCCACGAAATTCCTCAATGCTTAACTGCATGGCAACAACTCCGATTGATTTCCCTTCTTTCATGACAGGAGCCGCGATAAATGCAACCGGCTCACCAGAAGGCAAATAATATTCAAAATCGGAGATCTCTGTCTTTGACAGAGACGCCGCATTTGCGACAACTTTTGCCAGATCTGTATCCTTATAAGGCCCTGTCATTAAATTTGTTGCAATATCGGATTCTCTCTTTACGCTAAAAATAACCTCTCCACTGGGACAAATCAGAAAGAGGTCAAAATATCCGATCTTCTCCTGAAAGAACGTGAAATACGGCCTGAATCTCTTCTCAACAGCATGGTATTCAGGAGAGTTTATGCCCTGTTTCATGTAAACGGAGTCAATTTCCTCCATCGCATTGATGAGGTCAGGACTTTGCGCCAGCACAGTCACTCCCCTTATCTTTCCAGCGATATAGGAATTGATATGAATAGATTCCCGGTTGGCAATAGAAATGAGATTATTTATCACTTCTTTCTTTACGATATTGCCGGCATTTCGATAGCTGAAATAAACAAGTAATGCCAGCGGCACCAATGCTACCAGTAGAAACCCGGCAAGGAACCGGCTGTCTATATTGAATTTGCTGTTAATTCTCTGCTTCAGCATATATCAAACTCCCTTTTAGCAAAAAGAAATCCCGGATGTATTGGTAAATCTGTTATAGAATATCTTACAAGGGGTATTTAAAAATTATAAGAAGAAAATAACGGTAACTAAACGGGTATGGTTACTACCCGTTTAGCAAAAAAGACAGGCAGTTAAAATTTTTGCAGGAAAGAAAAAAGGCTCGTCTTCCTGTTTGAAAGCCCAACCTTTTTCCTTATGTTTTTACGGTGTTTCTCCACAGTCTCAAAAGAGATATTCAGGAGTTTACATATTTCCTTGCTCCTCATGCCTCCCTTTATCATATTGCATATCTCTATCTCTCTCGCGGTCAGATTGAAGTCCTCTTTTGCTATCTCACGACCGAATGAAGAAACCAGTTTTCCGAGATGAAATTTCAAAAGGTCATAATATCTGCCTGACCCGTCACATATCTGAATCCTGGATAGAATGGGCAACAAGGTATTCTTTATATTGACCTCTATATCATATCTCAGCTTATTCTTCTCTATGTCAATCTGCTTTATAATTTCCCTGAGAGCAATGTTCTTATTCTCTAACTCGCTCTTTTGTTTTTGCAGCTTCGACTCTGATGTACGCAGTTCCTGCTCGATCTTTTTGCGCTCGATCACTTCGTTATGGAAAAATTGAGCGACAGATTCCAATTCAGCGGTGCGCTCCTCGACTATCTTCCCGATCTCGTCCTTTGCTCTCCTAAGTTCCTCTTCCGTCTTTTTAAATTCTGTAATGTCTCTAATGATCTCGACGCCGGCCACGATTTCTCCCGCTGAATTTTTTATCGGTGATGCTGTGACTTCAACAATCAGTGCCCGGCCGCCGGCCGCCGTCTCCTGCTCCACCTTGTGGATTTTGCCGTCCCTGAAACATTCTGCCAGAGCGCAGCCTTCACAAACACTCTCATTCTGCGCATATGCTTTATAACAAAACTCGCCGGCATGCTCACCGTTAAGTTCTTTCAGCGCCTGATTCTGATACATAATCTTAAAATCCGTGCCCTGAATGCTGACAGCAACACCGACGGCTTCCATCAATCCACATTCCTCCAGCTTAGCTATAAGCTCTTCTTTTATCCCACCCTTATCGGTCACTTCTGCCCCTGTCATATCCCATTGATTTTGATTGGTTACAATTTATAACATCTGTTGCATCTGATGCATTCTGAGATCAAAGGCTTCGGTTTATTAGCCATCGGACAGTCTTTATTGCTGACATATCTATCGTCACGTATTGAAAATAAACCGCTCAGCGCTGCTACAGGGCACAGATACCTGCACCAGAACCTTCTTACCCTTACATTTATAATGAGCATGAATGCTACAAGTGTCCATGTGAAATAGTCACCATGAATAGAGAATAGAGTGACGTATGTCTCAAAGTTGCCGTATTCAGGCCTTCTGCTTATCAGGACAACCGCGATGCAAAGAGCCAGAATTATGTACTTGAGATTGCGCCATCTGTCATCAGTCTCACATGATATCTCCCATTTGCTTAAAGGTATCTTTCCTATATATTCGCTGAGAGCGCCAAAAGGGCAAAGCCACCCGCAGTAAAACCTTCCGGCAATTAAGATTGACAGGAACGTACTTATGACAACCGCATACCATAGATATGAAGAAGATATCCTTAAAAGGACCATGTTAAAGATATGAAGCATTGAAAACGGAGTTACAAGGTAAATACCGATTACAGCTATCCCAAGCAGAAGCGAGATATCTCTTACACTTAGAAGCCGTCTTGACCTCCTTGTGAATAGATAGAGAACAAACGCTGCAAAAAAGAGAGCGAGATAGATCAGCCAGCCTGTTCCTGCCTCGCTCCTGCGCTCAACTCCCTTAACATCAATGCCGTAAACCTGAGAAGCTATCATACGGGAAGATGTCTTAATTGTATCCGCAAGCGCCTCAACACTGATCGTTGCCCTGCTTACCGCGTCAATATCATTATCAGGCTCAAAAGGGTCATTTACATTCTTGCCGACAAAACGATTGAGATAATCAGGGCTCATCAGATAATGGACATAATTTGGGGTCTCCTTATGCTCAAGAAGCTTGATACCCGCAATCTCTCCTTTGTCATTTATGGCAAGCAGAACCTTTATCGGGCCTGCGTATCCCTTGATCGCGGGAACGACGTCATATGAGTTGAAAGCAGCGATGTCCCTGTCAGATCTATAATGAAGCGGGGTGCCGGCCTTTGCTGAAAAGAGAGCCTCAGGCGCGACATCAGAAAGGTATCTCCCCTCATCAACCCTCGTCTCCCTGAATAAGCTGAAGCCGATGATAAACGATGCCGCTGTTATAAAGAGTAAGTTTATCCGGATATTCTTCATGCCTTTTTATATACAGATAAATAAATTAAAGATGTTATCTTCATAACTATCAAAGAAAAGACAGCCTTCTGCATCCCGATCAGCGGGATCAGAAATATCGCTGTCAGCAATGCGCCAAGAAATGAACCGGCAAGGTCAACTGCGTAAAGCCTCCCGGCAAGCCCTTCGTTCGCAGATTCAAAAGTTGAACGTGAAGCAACGGCAAACTGCCCTCCGCCGATAAATCCCGCGGTAAATAACATCATATAAAATACAGCCTCATTTTTCAAAATAAAAATTGATAAGAGCAATAGAATTAAAGCAGATGAATCATATGCCTTCAGCCAATCCTCAGGCCTGTCAACATTTCTCATAACATAGGCACCTGCCGCGCCACCAAGCATGAACGTCCCGGTGAGCATGCCTATCATTTCATAAATATATCCGAAGAACGACTGGAACGTAAGCATTATAATAATAGAAAAGGCCATAGTGAAGTACCCTGTTGTGAAAATGGCGTATGATACAGGCTGACGCCTGACGATAAAAACCGATGTTAACAGGGCCATGACCACACTGACAAATAGGGATAACTGCTTCTCGCTCATATTCAGAAAGAGGTTAATCCATTTGCCTTTGTGCACATCTGCCCAGAGCATCATGTTGTAAAGACAGGAGACAGGGCGGCTGTCGCTGTTTATCTCATACACCTTGCCGAGCCTTTCTTTTACCATATCAACCTGAAGTGGAGAAAAGGCATCCTGCAGGATATACTGTCTGAAATGCTCAGTGCTGATATCTGCTCCCTCAAACCTTTTAATGAGCAGGCCGGGATCAACATCGACCTGGCTCATGGAAGCTATGATGATCCCGTACTCTTCAGATGACGCCTCAACATGAGGGAAAACCTCATTAAGAGACTTATAGACCGAGCCGTTAGCCATCTGCATTTTATTGCTGATGTAGCCGAAAGATGCAGGCAGGCTGAGATATAGCAGCCCTTCTTTTTTCAGAGCAGCCTTCGCCTCTTTGAAAAATTCAACCGTGTAAAACCTGTTGAGGTTAGCGGTAGCAGGCTCAGGGATGTTGAGCATTATCATGTCATATTGATTCCTTTCAGCGCTTTTGATAAAAAGGCGGGCATCCATATTAAATAAATTTACCTTTTCATCCTTTAAATACATAAGGTCATCATCGCTGAGAAACCTTTTTGAGACATCGATGACAACCGGATCGATCTCAACAAAATCAATTTTTGTGACAGGATATTTTAGAAATTCCCTTATCACAGCAGGAGAGCCGCCGACTATCAGCACATCTCTTGCAGCAGGATGAACCGACATGGGAATATGCGCCTTCATTTCCTCTGTCTGCGCATCAGGATAGGAGAACTGGAACTTCTCTGAAGAATAAAGGTTGAACTGGCCTTTTGTCTTTAAGACCGTGACCTCCCCATACCTTGATTCAGTCTTGCTTACAAGTTCAAAACCCTTGTACTGGAGCGGCTTCAGCGCCTGCCCGCCGACATAATAGAAGAGTAACGGCAATATCAGCAATGGAAGAAGGATAGCTTTTCTTAAAAGAAAGACCGAGATGAAGATATTGATTATCGCCGTTAATAATACGATCTTATAAGCGTCAATATGGCCTGCCAACAAAAAAGTAAAAATTACTGCGCCGATAAAAGCTCCTATCGCTTCAAAGCTGTAGGCCTCAGGCGCCTTATCTTTCAGATAAGAAACGGCAAGCGGGAACTGAGCGCCGATGGCTATACATAGCAAAGATAATGAAAGAGCAATGCACGCGATCGCAGCAGGCAGCGGAATAACTTCACCAAGGCCATAGCCAAGTATAGGCCTTATTATCTCAATGAAAAACAGAGCCGGCTGGGCTATGGATGCGATGAGTATAAAAGATAGAACAAAAGCATATTTTGACTTAACGTTGGAGCCGATATAGCTGCCTAAGCTTACAAGGATAAGCCATGCGGCGAGGGTAATTCCTATGATAAGTTCATTGCCTGAGAAGACGGAAAGAAGCTGCCTGATGCATACGATCTGCAGGAGAATTGAGTTCGTCCCTATTAATATGACAGGAAGTTTCCGCATCATCATACATTATAAAAGATACAGAAAATAGAAATTTTATTTATTTAATATTTCCTCTATACTCTGGATCCCGATCAGCTTCACAACCTTGTTCTTTGATGTCTCGCCCGACATTATCTCAACATCCTTTTTTTTGACGCCGAGTTCTTTGGCAAGAAGCTCTATGAGCTCCTTATTTGCCTTGCCGTCAACCGGTGCTGAGGTAAGTTTAACCTTTAATGCATCACCATATATGCCTATGATAGAGGAACGGGAAGAGCGGGGTTCTACCTTTATCTTGAGGATAAGCTCATGCTCTGCGCCCTGCTTTGATTTTTTCATTCAGCAAACACCACATCCATCTTTATAATGTTTCTCCCATCGTCATATCTGCCTATTGCTAACAGTTCATTATTGGGTGATAGTATCCTGATCCCCTGAGCTGTTTTAATATCATCGGAAAGCTCTGACCCCTGCCTGATATTGATCGCATTCCCATGGCTTACAGAAAGCACCATATCCTCTGTTATCTTAAATTCCGGCATATGTTTCAATGCGCTGTTTAAAGTATGGACCGCTTTGTTGTCTGAACTGGCAAGGTCCAGATCCTTAAGTTCATCTATCTTTAGGGCATCTTTCAGATTGAACTCCCCTATGGCGGTGCGCTGAAGTTCTGTCATGTGGGCGCCAACTCCGAGCTTCTGTCCGATATCATGACAAAGGGTCCTGATATATGTGCCCTTTGAACAGGCAACCTTTAACTTAACAAACGGCATATGAAAGTCCAGAAGTTCGATGCTCTTTATATTGACCTCTCTTGACGTTCGCGCAATATCAATCCCTTTTCTGGCATATTCATAGAGAGGCTTGCCTTTATGTTTTAACGCGGAGAACATCGGCGGGAGCTGTGATATTTGACCTGTGAATAAAGACAGCACAGCTTTAATATCCGCCTCACTTACATCGACCCTGTCGGCTTTGGAAATCACCTCTCCGTATGCGTCCTGCGTATCGGTTGATTCCCCGAGTTTCATGACAGCAACATACTCTTTGTCAGAGCCGGAGAGATATGTTGCAAGCCTCGTTGCCTTGTTAATGCAGATGAGAAGCAGGCCGGTTGCCATGGGGTCAAGAGTGCCGCAATGGCCCGCCTTCCTGAGCTTCAGTATCTTTTTTACTCTGGTAACGGCGTCCTGGGATGTAATGTCTTTTGGCTTGTTAATGCTAAGAACGAGGTTCATTTTTTAAGGCTTCCCTGACAGCATTCAGGATTGTACCCTTCACTTCATGTAGCGGGGCTTTTATACTGCATCCGGCAGCAGGGGCATGGCCTCCTCCTCCAAAACGTGCAACTATCTTCTGGACATCAACACGGCCTTTTGACCTGAGACTTACTTTGATCAAATCTTTTGTGTCTTCTCTGAAGAAGACGGCAACCTCAACACCCTTTATCTTGCGAGGCTGATCAACAAAGTTTTCAGTGTCCTCTGACGTTGTTCCTGTCTCTTTCAGCATCTCCTGAGTGACCGTGATCCAGGCTATGCCTCCCTCTTTCTCGATTGTTGCGTAAGCTGACGCAAGAAGCTGCATGGCGTTATACGGGACACTCTCATAGAGTTCCCTGCTTATCCACCATGGTTCAGCACCTGCGGCAACAAGCCTGGAAGCTATATGTAATGCCTCTGGAGTCGTGTTGGAATACCTGAAGCCTCCGGTATCAAAAAGAAGGGTCGTGTAAAGATTTGTGGCTATATCTTTATCTATCGCTACGCCAAGTTCAGTCAATATCATGAATATAAGCTCGCCTGTTGCAGCAGCCTTAGTTTCAACCATGCTATGAAGCATAGTTTCACTATCCCATATCTCCTGGACATTATCAGGCAGTATATGATGATCGATAATGATGACTGATTTTGCCTTGAGATCTTTGAGGCCTGTCCTCTCAATAGTATTGCAATCCACTATGAAGAGAACATCAAACTCTTTGTCAGTAACTTGTTGGGTGAGCAGGCCTGAAGAAGGAAGGAATTTGAGGTCAGCCGGTACAGTGTCCCTGTTAATGACCTGCACAGCTTTCCCCATCCTCTTTAAAGCTATCGCAAGCGCGATGCTTGCGCCTAAAGCGTCGCCATCAGGATTCAGATGGCTTGCTATAAGGAAATCATTACTCTTCTTTATCAGGCTTATTAATTCCGGCGCTATCTTCATTATTCTCTGTTAATATCTCTTCGGTCTTTATCTCGCTCAGTATCTTGTCTATCTTTTTGCCGTATTCAACTCCGGAGTCTATCTTGAAGTGTATTTTAGGAAGTATCCTCATCCTGATATTCCTCGCAAGCTCGCTTCTTATAAAAGGTGTGGAGTGAGCGAGTATCTCAAGAACGGTACCGCGTTTTGAGTCATCAAGGACGCTTATGAATATTGTCGCGTGCCTGAGGTCATCAGTGACCTTTGCGCCTGTCACTGTTAAGAAACCGAGTTTAGGGTTATCGAGTTTATGTGTAATAATGTTGGCAGTCTCTTCCTTTATCAGGTCGCTTACCCTTGCTGAACGTTTAAATGGATGCATAATGATAAATCAAGAAGCCTGAATCGGGGTTCAATATTAATCAGAAAGTTTTGTGGCGACCTTCTCTATCAGATAATTTTCAAGAATATCGCCGACCTTAATATCGTTAAAGTTATCCACCAGAATACCGCATTCAAACCCTGTCTGAACCTCCCTGACATCTTCTTTAAATCTCTTTAAGGAGGCTATCTTACTTTCATAAACAACGACACTATCCCTTATAACCCTTACGCCGGAACTTGCCCTGCTCATCATCCCGTCAATCACATAACAGCCGGCAATAGATCCTACCTTTGAAGCTTTAAAAACACCTCTGACCTCGGCGCGGCCTAATACTTTTTCATTAAACGTAGGAGCAAGAAGGCCTTCAAGCGCCTTTCTTACGTCATTGATAGCTTCATAGATAACATTATAAAGTTCAATATCTACGCCTTCCCTTTCTGCAAGTGCGGCAGCCTTGGCATCAGGACGGACATTAAAGCCGACAATTATGGCGTTAGATGCTGAAGCAAGCATGATATCAGACTCATTTATGCCTCCGGCCCCGGTATGGATGACCTTGACCTGGACATCTGAAGTGCTCAGGTTTTCAAGAGAATCCTTGACCGCTTCTACAGAACCCTGTACGTCAGCCTTGATAATTATGTTAAGGTCTCTTATCTCTCCTTCCTTAACCTTTTCAAAGAACTCATCAAGGGTCACCTTCTTCATAGGAGCCGCAACCGTTCTCTGCTTCTGAAGCCTGGTAACAGCTATCTGCCTTGCCCTCCTCTCATCCTCAAGAACAACAAATACATCACCCGTCTGTGGAATGTCCGGAAGGCCGATAACTTCAACCGGAGTTGAAGGCCCTGCAGTATCGATCTTCTTGCCGTTGTCATCCAGGAGAGCCCTGACCCTTCCGGCTATCGTGCCTACAAGGTATGAATCTCCTGTCTTCAGGGTTCCGGATTCAATTAAAACAGTGGCAATAGGCCCTCTTCCCTTATCAAGCTTTGCCTCAATGACCGTGCCTCGTGCCGCTCTGTTATAATCAGCTTTCAGCTCAAGCACCTCAGCCTGAAGAAGGATCATCTCAAGGAGGCTTTCTATGCCTGTCCCTTTCTTTGCCGATACTTCCACAAAGATATTTTCTCCGCCCCATGCTTCGGAAACCACATTGTATTGAGACAGTTCATTCCTGACCCTTGAGACATCTGCTTCAGGTTTGTCTATCTTATTGACTGCAACTATAATAGGGACATTAGCTGCCTTGGCATGATTAATGGCCTCGATCGTCTGAGGCATAACGCCATCATCAGCAGCCACTACAAGGACGACTATATCAGTGACTTTAGCGCCCCTTGCCCTCATCATTGTGAATGCCTCATGCCCCGGAGTATCGAGAAATACGATCTCCTTTTCCTTAACTTTTATCTTGTAAGCGCCTATATGCTGTGTTATGCCTCCTGATTCCGACTCTGTGACCTTTGTCTTTCTTATGGTGTCAAGCAATGTGGTTTTGCCATGGTCAACATGCCCCATGATTGTAACTATCGGGGGACGATGCATCAACGCTGCCTCATCTACATCCGCAAGCTGAAGCAGTTCTTCCTCGCTTTCAACCTTGGTGGGCTCTATCTTGATATCATATGTCTCTGCAACTATTTGAGCGGCATCAGCATCAAGAGGCTGGTTTATAGTGGCCATGTATCCAAGCTCCATAAACTTCTTGATGACATCCGGAAGCTTCTGGCCTATCAACTCTGCAAACTCTTTTACAGTGGTGCCTTCCCTGAACTTGAGAATACGCTTGCGCGGTTGTGTAGACAATGGGGGAGCGATCGTATCAACACTCTTTAACTGGGGCTTCTTTTCAGCCTTCTTGTGATGGGCCTGAAAGGCAAACCCTTTATTGCCGGCTTCAACTCTTCGGATAGAGTCAAATGCCTTCATCATACCGGGCTTATTCTTGAACTTGGACTTGTTATCGCGGGCTTTTTCAATTTTAGCTGTTTCTTCAGCAGAAACAGATTTGTTAGAAATCCCTTCCGTTTCCTCAGCCTTTTTCACAAAAGAAGGTTTTGCAGTTTCTTCTCTCTTTGCTCCCTCTTTATCTTTAGGCTTCTCTTCTGCTTTCTTTATTTTTGCAGGTGCAACTGACTTATTTTCTTTGTTTACCTTATCATCCGGCTTGGAAGGCTTCTGCTTTGCAGCCGTAGTCTTTTTTTGAACCTTTGATACAGTTTGCTCTTCAGTCTTTTCCCCGCCTTTTTTATTAAAGAACTGGATTATCTTAAAGGCTATATCTTCGTCTATGCTTGAAGCATGGGATTTGGCCTCAATTCCAAGCTCATTAAGTTTGGCAAGTATCTCCTTATTGCTGACACCTACCTCTTTTGAAAGTTCATGAACCCTTTTTTTTGCCATTATTCTCCCTTGCCGGATACCTTAAATGCCGTCTGGATAAAAAAGACTTTTTTACACTGAACTGCTATAATTTAGTTCTTGTAACAAAAGAACACATAATGTTATCATAAGTGCTCTTTTAATTCAATCTTCTCAAGGAGGAAGTACAAATGGCAGTATGCTCAGTTTGTGAAAAGCAGAGAGTAGTAGGCAACAATGTCAGTCACGCCAATAACAAGACAAAACGTGTCTTCAGGCCTAATCTGCAGAAGATGCGGGTACAGACCGAACACGGGACAAAAAAGCTTCATGTATGCTCAAGATGCCTGCGTTCAGGAAAGATCAAAAAGGCAGTATAATAATTATCAGTTACCAATGATTAATTGTTATTCCCATGCACTCTCTTAATGGCCTCCTGAAAAAATACTTTAAAGAGTCAGGCATTGAGAGCGGGCTTCTGGTCAACAAGCTGCAGAAACATTGGCCAAAGATCGTTGGCAAAACCATTGCAGCACACACGTCACCTGAAGCGATCAAAGACAAACAGCTTACCATAGCTGTTGACACTCCACAGTGGATGCATCATCTCGGCTTCTTTAAGGAAGAGATATCTGAAAAGCTTAAGACGTATGACATGACAGAGATCAGATTCAAACTGGGCAGGCTCTCAAAAGTTGACGACAGAAGCCAGGCACTAAATAAACCTGACCTCTCCAAAGATGACCTTGCTTACATTGAAGACATATTGAAAGGTTGTAATGATCCTGAATTAAAAGAGAAGCTGAAAAACCTTATCACCCACGGGCTGACAGAAGGAAGAAGGAAGACTTAGACAGTCTACGCAGACTCTGCCTTTTCTTCAAAAAGCAGAACCGGTTTCCCATTATTATTGACCACCACGTCTGTAATCAGGCACTCCTTGATCCCCTTTTGTGAAGGGATCTCGTACATAATATCAAGCATGACGTTCTCAAGTATCGCCCTCAATCCCCTGGCGCCTGTCTTGCGCTTCACTGCCTCTCTTGCTATAGAAATAATAGCCTCTTCAGTAAACCTGAGCTTTATACTATCAAAAGAAAACAGCTTCTGATACTGCTTGATTATCGAATTCTTCGGCTCAGTAAGTATCCTTACCAGTGCATGTTCCTTTAACTCATCAAGGGTTGCAAATACAGGAAGCCTTCCGACAAATTCAGGAATTAGCCCGTACTTTATAAGGTCCTGTGGCTCTACCATTGTGAGAACCTCGCCTATCGGCTTCTTATGGCTGCTCCTCAACTCCGCGCCAAATCCTACAGTAGTTTTAGAAGTTCTCTTCTCAATTATATCCTCGATCCCGACAAATGCCCCGCCGCATATAAAGAGTATGTTGGAGGTATTTACCTGGACAAACTCCTGCTGGGGGTGTTTTCTTCCGCCCTGCGGAGGAATATTGGCGATCGTGCCTTCAATTATTTTAAGAAGGGCCTGCTGAACCCCTTCACCGGAAACATCCCTGGTTATCGAGACATTCTCTGTCTTCCGGCCTATTTTATCAATCTCATCAATATATATTATGCCCCTCTGCGCCCTCTCAACATCATAGTCAGCAGCCTGAAGAAGCTTGAGTATTATATTCTCTACATCTTCCCCTACATATCCTGCTTCTGTAAGTGTTGTAGCATCAGCTATGGTAAAAGGCACATTAAGCATCTTTGCAAGGGTCTGCGCAAGAATTGTCTTGCCTGTGCCGGTCGGGCCTATAAGCAGTATATTGCTCTTCTCAAGGTCAATATCAGAATCGTCCGGATTATTGATCCTCTTATAGTGATTATGCACAGCAACAGAGAGGATTTTCTTAGCCTTATCCTGCTCAATGACATAATCATCAAGAAAGCCCTTGATATCTTTTGGAGTAGGAATGTTCTGAGCGACACCTATATCTACCGATGAGTCAAACTCCTCAGCCATTATCTCGTTGCACAGATTCACACAGTCATCACAGATATATACTGTAGGGCCTGCGATCAGCTTTCTGACATCCTTCTGTCCTTTTCCGCAGAAGGAACATTTCAGCATATCATCCTTGGCCCCTGTCTTTTTATTGTCTTCCATTATTTATCCCGTTACTTTTTTAGTGATACTATCACGTCATCTACAATGCCGTATTTCTTTGCCTCTTCGCCGGACATGAAATAATCCCTCTCTGTATCTTCCCGAACCTTGGCTACATCCTGTCCTGTATGTTTTGCGAGTATTTTGTTAAGTGAATCCTTTATCTTCAGTATCTCCTTAGCGTGTATCTCAATATCAGATGCCTGGCCGTAAGCGCCGCCCGTAGGCTGGTGTATCATCACTCGTGAATGAGGAAGCGAAAAACGCTTGCCTTTTGTGCCTGCGGATAAAAGCAGGGCGCCCATGCTGGCAGCCTGTCCTATACAATAAGTGGCGATATCAGGCTTTATATACTGCATTGTATCATATATGGCAAGGCCCGAAGAGACAGCGCCTCCAGGGGAATTAACATAAAGATGAATATCCTTGTCCGGGTCTTCTGTCTGAAGAAACAAGAGCTGTGCAATTACCGTATTAGCGACATTATCATCAACAGGACTCCCTAAAAATACAATCCTGTCCTTAAGCAGCCTGGAATAAATGTCATAAGCCCTTTCCGACCTTTCAGACCGCTCCACTACTATAGGTATTAAATTCAATTCTCTCTCCTGTAATAAATGTTATTGGATCACTGCTTTTTCTAATAAATATTCTAACACGTTATCCGCGAATAGTCTGCTCTTCATCGCATCCATAGAGCCTTCTCTAACGCTGTAAAGCTTGGTCAACTCCTCAAGCCCCAGGTTATGGCGTGCAGCTATCTCCTCCATAGCCTTTTTAATGTCATCATCATTCACAGCAATATTCTCTTTCTTGCCGATAGCCTCGATTATAATTACACTCTTCACATTCTCCCTGGCGGTAGCCTCGTAATCCTTGCTCAACTCCTCATCAGATTTAACAGCCACGCCCCTTCTGGAAGCATTTTCCTGCATCTGCTGGATAAAGCTCTCGATCTCGCTCTTCACCATTGAAGCAGGGACTTCAATATCATTGTCCTTAATGATCTTATTGATGATATCTTTTTTATAGGCGAGGTTCATTTCACTCTTTTTTCTATCGCTTATATCATCTCTGATCTTCTGTTTAAGTTCATCTAATGTGTCACATTCAAACTCATTGGCAAGAATTTCATTCAGCGGCGGAATCTCTCTCTTCTTGGTCTCGGCAACCGTGACCTTGAACAAGACCTCTTTGCCTGCAACGGCAGTGTTTGGATGGTCTTTTTCAAAGTTTATCTTCACCTCAAATGCATCCCCCTTCTTCTTGCCGAGCATAGCCTCGCTGAACTCTTTCGGCGTCTCGTCAGCGCCCTGCAGGAGAGTGAGATCCTTTTGAGACATTTCTTCACTCTTTTTGCCGTCTATGAATGCATCCGCATCGATTACAGCGATGTCGCCCTTTTCAACCCCGGTCTCAGAAACAGTAAAGAGCACTTTGCTCTCCCGAAGGATCTCAAGCGCCTTATTTATCTCTTCGTCCTCAACTGTAAACGTCTTCTTCTCTAAAACAATGCCGTCATATTTTATACCGCTTACGTCAGGCTTGACCTCAACAGTAAGTGAGAATACAAGAGGCTGATCTGCCTTGATATCCAGCCGGCCTTCAATATTGGGGTAATCAACAGGCTCAATCTTGGCCTCGTCTATCGCCCTTGAATAATATTCAGGGATTATCTTCTCTATGACCTCGCCTTCTATGCTCTTGCCGTATTTTTTTTCAAGGATGGCGCGGGGCGCTTTACCCGGCCTGAAGCCCGGCACCCTTACGCTCGCATTAAGCCTGCTGTATGCGCTTGAAAGTTCATTGGCAATCACTTCTGAAGGGATACTGATGCTGAGTTTTCTCGTTGTTGGATTTATTTCCTGAACTTCCTGGAGCATATCACCTCACATGGTTTTTTTACTTTGAAAAGGCTGTTAGTAGGGAACTACAATGTCGTAATCCACAAGCATCTTTGCTATCTCTTCAGTGCTCTTCTGCTCATAAGGATTTTCCGGATTGTTGGTAAATATCTTAACGTCAAGATCCTGCATGGTTTCGAGGTTAAGCTCATTGTCAGGATTCATCTCAACCTTCTTATCCATAATAAATACATGGATCTGATCATCAGCCAGCGTAGCTCCGACTCCCATCCTGAGCGCCTCGTCCACTCTGTCTTTTACGATTATTGCAATTTTTTTAGCCATATCGCCCTCCTATTAAATAAGTTGGCATATATTATAATAATAAAACAAATAAAATGCCAAGCATCTCAATAGTTATCCCAAATTACAATATGGCCGGAACCATAGGAATCTGTCTTGAGGCAGCTTTTGCTTCCCAATGCGATGATTTTGAAGTAATAGTCGTTGATGACAATTCTTCAGACAACTCTGTTGATATTATTAAAAAATTCCCGTGCAGGATCATTTGTCTTAATGAAAACGCAGGAGCCTCAAAAGCAAG
This sequence comes from Nitrospirota bacterium, assembly GCA_016207885.1. NCBI lineage: Bacteria > Pseudomonadati > Nitrospirota > Nitrospirota bacterium. The sequence continues at coordinate 165,266 of JACQZE010000004.1, forward strand.
AAATATCGGCGCACAAAACAGCCTCGGCGATATCATCTTCTTTACTGATGCTGACTGCCTTCTTCAAAAAATGACTCTTTCCGCAGCAAGCAGGGCATTATCAAAAGAAGGAGATGTCGTACTCGGCGGAACTTATACTGTTGAACCATTTGATAAAGACTTTTTCAGCCGCTTTCAGTCAGTATTCATTAACTATTCCGAGACTAAAAATACTGTTGCCCCGGATTATATAGCAACACACGCGATGGCAATGCATTCGCAAACATTTAGAGAAAGCGGCGGCTTTCCTGAAGATTTCCTGCCGATGCTGGAGGATGTCGAATTCAGCCACCGTATGAAGAGGTCAGGAAAGAGGCTTGTAATGGATCCCGATATTAAGGTACAGCATGTATTCAACTTTTCCTTCTATCGTTCAGTTAAAAACGCATTCAAAAAATCCAGATACTGGATAATGTACTCGCTTGCAAATAAAGACTTGGCCGCTGATTCAGGGTGTGCATCATCTGAACTGAAATTCAATGTATTATCTTTTTTTGCCGTTCTCCTTCTTCTTGCATCATGGGCGGCCTTTCAGACTCAGCTCTCTTTATCACTTATTCCATTCATATTAATTTTAAATATCATATCAAGCAGAAGACTGATCCTGGCTTTCTATAAAGCAGGCGGCGCTAAGTTCGCAATCCTTTCGCTGCTCTACTGGATGACGATCTATCCTGTACCTGTAAGCGCCGGGGGAATGTACGGCATAATAAGCTCCTTATTAAAAAAATGAACTATTCTCCCTTCCACCATATAGGATCAGTTCTTAAGAAGAGCGATCCGATACAGTTGACACTATTCCTCACAAAGAGATGTAACTCGAGATGTCCCTTCTGCTTCTATCTTTCAAAAGAGAGCGAAATAGCAAAAGATGAGCTCACACTTGATGAGATAAAGAAGATATCTTCCTCAATGGGCGATCTGTTATGGCTTGCCTTTTCAGGAGGCGAGATATTTCTCAGGGATGATATCGTTGAGATAACAGAGGTGTTTTATAAAAACAACAAACCCTCCATAATCCTCTTTCCTACAAACGGGCTGCTTACGGATACTATCGTTAAAAAGACCGGGGCCATCCTTGAAAAGTGCCCCAAGAGCAGTATAGCTGTAAAACTTTCTGTAGAGGGCACTGAAAAGCTCCATGACTCCATCAGAGGCAAGGGAAGCTTCAGAAAAACCATGAAGACATTCACAGAACTCGGCAGGCTCCTTGACAGTCACCCCAACTTCGATCTCGGCATCAATACTGTCTTCTGCTCGGCAAACCAGGACAGCATGGAGAGGGTGATAGATTTTGTAAGCGAACTTGATAGTGTCAGGACGCATACGGTCTCGCTTATACGCGGGGATGCCGCTGACAAAAAACTGAAGGATGTTGACATTGATAAGTATCTCAACGCCATAAAAAAACTCGAATCAAACCTTAAGGACAAGACCTCAAAAATATACCGCTTCAGAGGCGCAAGGCTGAAGGCTGCGCAGGACATCCTCCAGCGCAGGCTCATATATGACACCTTCATGCAGAAGGAACAATTGATCCCCTGCTATGCCGGAAAGCTCAACCTCGTGATAACAGAGACCGGGGATGTCTACCCATGTGAATCGTTTGATAAGAAAATGGGAAACGTCAGGCAGGATGGATATGATATGAGGAAGATTTTAGATTCTGAGCAGGCCCGGAAAGTTATCGCTTCAATCAAAGAGAAAAGCTGTTACTGTACACATGAATGCTATATGATGACAAATATACTATTTAATCCAAAGATGTATCCTGCGCTTTTGAAAGAGTACATGCATCTGTGAGAGGCAGGATGTTCAACCTCTGCAATATCAATCAACTTATAGAATCGTACCATCCGGTATTAAATCTCCATATCTCGACAAACCTCTTAATAGTGAATATGTCGCCACGCACTATCAGCGAGAGTTTATCATATAATTCTGCATATGAAGGGTCTTGAATATGGTTCTTCTTCTCCACTTGTGTTTCAATATATCCTTCAGGGATGTGACGGTAAAAGTGTCCTATCCTCCAGCCTGTTCTGACGGGAAGGCCCGATCTCCAGCCGGAATCAAGATCAGGTTTAAGCCTTGCTAAAAATGGGTCACATAGCCCCAAATGATCGATAACGAATACGTTAGGGCCGCTATAATAGCCCATAAATCCGGCATTATTTGTCGCTCTGACCGGGAACTCCTTGAATGATTTATTATATTCCAAACCCGTACTGGTCCAGTAAGCTGAGGGATTTACGGGGTTACTCCTTTCTTCCGCGCTCAATAAAAGGCCTGTGCCTTGATAGTACCACCCTCGTTCATCAGCAATTCCTCTTACATCTATAACCCTGTTTTGATAGGTACTGCCTGATCTCAAAGGATTATTCGGGTTAAGCAATGAGATGGACACGATCACAATCGGAACGACAAGCGAACTTTTCATCTTCATAAATGGCTGTAATACATTTGCCAGGACTATGACTGAAACAAAAAAAGGGGCTGCAAAGAACCGGCCGCTCATGAAATCGCCTCCGATCATCAAAACGTAAACCAGATATAAAATCACTCCAGAAAAAGCTGCGATGCTCTTTATATCCTTTATGAAGAAAAGAAGGATAAAACAGGCCGCGATAGTGATCAATGTTACAGGGTCTCCTCGCAGCGAGTCGGAAAAGTAATAGAACCCCTGCACGATAAAATCATTCATCGGAACCCCGACATTCAATTTTGCGTATGCAGTGTTTGGAAAAGGGAACCCATAATAGATTATTGAAAATACCTCCCAAAAAAGGAACGGCGCTGATGCAATTACTACATATTTAATACTTCCTCTCTTGTTTGGTGCGGCAATAAAGCAATATGCGATTGCAGGCAGAAATAAAAGCACGGAATCCATCCTGTTGAGCGCTGCCATTGATGCAGTAAAACATAGCCAGAACAATCTTGTATCATCTTTCATCGAGGAGAAGAAAACCCACAGAAAAATTGCAACGAATAAATATGTCAAAGGGTTTTCCAGCCCGGATGTGGAGTAATCAATAAATGCCTTGGAGCAGCAGGCCAGTACAACCCCGGCAATTGCGCTATAAACTGTCTTTGATATCGTGAGCACATAAACAGAAACAGCCGTCAATGATATAAAGATTGAAGATAAGATGGTCGTGTAGAAAGCTTCACGGGAAAACAGATATATCCCTGATAATAAAAGCGTCCACAGAGGGTTTGAGAACGACTGCACCCGTTCTTCTATATTCCACCTTAGGCCAAAACCATTTACAAGATTATCAACTGTTCGTAATGAAATATATGCATCATCACAGATCCATGCCGACTTAACCACAATAAGTCCATAAAAAAATATCAGTGCTGCCATCAGCATGTATCTTGACTTGCCGGAATTAAATAAATAGATCAATGAATAGTTACTCACTCTTGTCCTAACCTTCCGCCTCTTTCTCCTTCGTCTTCTTCAGCATGGACTCAAAAAGCGGTGCCGAGCCTGCGCCGCAGCTTATTACCGACCTCATTGCCTGCTCAACAGGCACATCCACCAGATAGACATGCTCGCCTTTTAAATGGCATATATTCCCGGATGTCGGATTGGGGGCTGTAGGAATAAAGACGGTATAGCTGCCGTCAGGATGCGAATCAGTTATAAATGCAATAAAGAGCGCATCAGTCCCGAATACCCGGACAAGCGCCACGGATGAGAACGGGGCCTTCTTGCCGCCGAGAAACTGCATAACAGTATCCTTGATCAGTGTATAACCCGGGGCCACCTTAAGGATTTTTTCTTCGATCGTCTTATGAATAAAGATCCCTAATCTGGTCCTGACAAATATCCCCACAAAAAAGCAGGTGAGCACTATGGTGGCAAGGACCATCAGGTCAGCAAATATCCTCTGGTACATTGAAATGTACATCGTCTCCATCACAAGGTCTGTAAGCGGCTGGATCATCCCTGTTACAAGCCTGAATAACCATTTAAAAAGCAATATCAGTATGGCTACCGGCAATATGACTACAGTTCCGCCGAGAAGTGACGTCTTTAAAAAAGCTTTAAGCCTGTTCATATTCTGCTCCTTTGCTATTGAATACCATTTTGTTATTTTTTCATCTTAAGACATATATTAATTAATATTTTTTCGCTTTAAATGATCCTCCGCTCTTTTCAGGCCAAGTGAAGATGCCCTCTTGAAACTTGAAACAGCCTTTTCATCCTCACCCAATTTTGTGTATATGATCCCCATATTAAAATACGCAGTCGCATTCTTTGGATCTATCTCTGTAACTTTATTGTAATCTTTAAGAGCTGGATTGAAATCTTCCAGCCGGTAATAAGCATTCCCTCTGTTAAAATAAGCCTCAGCCTGCCTGGGATCAATCTGAATAACCATGCTGAAATCCTTTATAGCCTCTTCGTATTTTTTGAGCCTGCTGAAAATATCTCCGCGTTTATTATAAGCCTTGAGATGGCTGCGGTTCAGCTTGAGAGCCATACTGAAGTCCTTCAAAGCTTCGTCGTATCGCTTAAGAACACCATAAGCGATACCGCGGTTGTAGTAATAATCAGGAATGCCGGGATTGACCTCTATCGCTTTGCTGCAGTCCTGAATAGCCTTTTCGTAATCCCCAAGTATCCCGTAAGCAACCCCGCGGTTGCTGTAAGCCTGGGCCAATTTCGGATCCAGCTCAATGGCCCTGTTATAATCTTTCATTGCCTCATCATACTTTTTCATCGACACATATAAAACACCGCGGTTGTTATACGGCTTTACGTATTTTGGATCTATCTTTATCGACCTGTCATAGTCAGCTAATGCTTTCTGAACATCGCCCGCCCTGTCATAAGCTATTCCACGGTTTGTATAAGCCATTGGAACCCTGTCAGGAAGATGCTCAATCTGGTAAGACCAGAGCGTTATAGTATCTTTCCATATGCGTGTCTGCGAGATAGTCTTTTCAGCCAATAATGCGAACAATAATAAAAACGCAATAACAAGAGCTGTCTTTAAGTCCCTTCTATTAGTCTTCTTGTATATGCTGCCCGCCGCAAGCCCGACGAGTAAAAAAGGGCCGAGGCATGGCAGGTATGTGAAACGGGTAAAGTTCCCCTGGATGCGTAATATCCCTATCACAGGCAGCAGTGTTATACCGTAATAAAGCCAGGCACTTAAATACACCTTATCCCTCTTTAACAGAAATATGCTGAGAATTGTAATGGCTGAAAATAATATGAAAGCCCCCAGATACTCTAAAGATAAAATATTTACTTTGTCAGGGTAAGTAAAATACGGGATAAGACCGGCCGGGAGGATCATCTTGTAAATAAAAAATAAATAGCCGCGCATCGCGGCAAAGGCACGCTCAAGCAATGAGTACTGCTGCAGCTTTGCCGATGCGTCAGCAGAGACATTTGTCCAGATCGTTATCAGTGACATCAAAACAGTCAACAAAAAGAACGGCACCTTTTCAGCTGCAACAACCTTTATCCTATTCAATCCCATACCTGAAAAGATCCTTTTTAACGGATAGAAGTCCAGTATTAGCAGCACAACCGGAAGGGTCACCGCCATAGGCTTGCTCATAAGCGACATGGCAAAAAGGATCAAAGATGCCAGATAAAATCTGATCTTGCCTGATCCTGAAGATGCGTATTCAAGATATGCCAGCATGCTTAACAGATAGAAGAACGCATATAAGACATCCTTCCTTGCTGTCACCCATGCGACCGCCTCTACACGCAGGGGATGCAGCCCGAACAGCAGAGCTGTTACAACTCCCGCAATAAGCGGCATCTCATTAAAACCTTCCCCATTCTTCTCAGGGATTGCAAGGGCTATAACACGGAAGACCAGGAAAAATACCAAAAGCGCATTTAGTGCATGAAGGATATTGTTAGTAAGGTGAAAACCCCACGGGTCAAGTCCCCATAGGGCATAGTCGGCCGCAAACGACAGAAAGATAAGAGGATGCCAGGTAGTCAGGCCTACATGAGTGAATGCCCATTTAACTGTATTGAGGCCAAGTGAGCGTATGTGCAGGTTGTCGGTTATTAATGTGTCATCATCCCAGATAAGGAATTCATTTTGCAGCGCCGGCAAAAAAACAAGAAAGGTTGCGGCAGCTGCGAAAAGAGCTGCCATGATGATAATTAACCTTCGATTATTTGACATGCCCATTATTTGCGGCTTTCAGGCCTTATCTCCTTTAAATACTTGTCTGCTTCTTTATTGCCTAGGCCGGATGCTTTAACAAAATCCTTTTCTGCCAAGTCAGGATTTCCCATATCCATATAAACGATCCCCCGGCTCATATATGCCATATCAGACTGAGGGGCAAGATTGATAACCATACTGAAATCCTCTATAGCCTGAGAATGATTATTCAAGTTCATATATGAAGTCCCGCGGTTGCCGTATGCCTCAAGAAAGCCGGGCTTCAGATCTATCGCCCTACTGAAGTCTTTCACGGCATTATCAAATTCACCCATATTCAGGTACAGGCTCCCGCGGCTGAAATAGATATCAGGCGCATCAGTCTCTATATCCAGATATGATGTGTAGTCTTCAATAGCCCGCACATTCCTGCCCAGAGCCTCATTGAGCTTTGCTCTTTTTTTGTAGGCCAGAGATCTGGCTCTTGTTTTGACATCGGATGCTCTGCCAAGATCAAGCCCTATTGCTTTTGTATAATCTGCCAAAGCGTTTTCTGCCTTGCCTGTTTTTTCAAAGAGATCCCCGCGGTTGTATAAAGCAATGAGATATTTTGGTTCAAGCACAATTGCTTTGTTGTAGTCATTGATCGCATCCTCATATCTTCCCATAGCTTCATAGACGATCGCCCGATTATTGTACGCGTTAGACCATTTAGGTGACAGCTCTATAGCCTTGCTATAGTCATTAACAGCCTCATTAAGGTTCCCATTACGTTTATATGCTGCGGCACGCAATGAGTATACTATTGACTCATCTTCAGGAAAGAGATCTATCTGATAAGACCATAATGAAATGGAGTCTCTCCAGATCAATATCTGTCTCTGCGTAATACCGATAAGCAACCCGGATACAACTATGAACAGGCTGAAAAGGACTATCCTTAACTCTTTTTTTGTTGTCTTTACAAATGCATTCCCTGAGATCACCCCGGCGATAAGAAAAGGGCCGAGACATGGAAGGTAAGTATACCGGTTGGCAGCTGCGAAACCTGCGGTCTGCGTAATGCCGATAATCGGGAGGAGCGCTATCAAATAATAAAACCAGGCTGCAGGAAATAACCTCTTCCTTTTTATTAAATAAATGCTCGCGGCAGTGAATAGCAGGAAGAGAATGATCGAGCCGGCATACTCTACAGATAAGGGAGATATATTGCGCGGGTAAGGATACCACGGAACAAGGCCGGACGGCGCTATAAACTTGTAAAGATAAAAAAAGTATCCTCTCATGGAAACTAACAACCTGACAATGAACGGCTGTGTCTCAACAATGCTCAAAGTCCCTGCTTCGTGATGCTGGAACAGAGTGAATACCGATACGATCAAGCTCAGGCAGAAAAACGGGACCTTCTCAACAATGATTCTCTTCAGATCGCTGCCGCTGTCTTCAGACAGAAACCTGCGCAAAGGAAAGTAGTCAATTACCAGAAGCACCAACGGCAGGGTAACTGCCATGGATTTACTCATGAGGGACATCGAAAATAGAAGAAGTGAACCCCAGTAATATCTTATCTTTTGTGCAGGGCCGGAAACATACTTTATATAACTCAAGATGCTCAGGATATAAAAAAAGGCATACAATAGATCTTTTCTTTCAGTTATCCAGGCCACTGATTCCACGCGTAAAGGATGAATGCCGAACAAGACCGCGGTGACAAAAGCTGAAACCAGTGAAATCCTGAACTCATCTCTGTCATTATTAATTCCAAGCCGCACAAGCCAAAATACCAGAATAAATACAAGAAATGAATTTATTGCATGGAATATATTGTTCGTCAGGTGATACCCGAAAGGGTCAAGCCCCCAGAAAAGATTATCAACATAGAGAGATACTACAGTAACAGGATACCATCCCAGAATAGCAGGATTTGAGATTGCGTCAGTAAATGCCCATTGCAAGGATTGGATATTCTTATTTTCTGAGATCAAAATATTATCATCCCAGACAAGAAATTCATTCTGCAGCGCCGGTAAAAAGACGAGGAAGGCCACAACAGCCACAAAAAGAGCTGCCGTAATTATAATAACCTTCTGCGAAGGGCTCTCTACCTTTTCATCAGGCGGATTTTTTGTTTTATCAGCTTTCTTTTTTTGCATTATAAAATTATTTGGCGGTTTTTCCCCTGCTGAAAACACCCTTCTTCGCAAATAACCAGAAAAGGCTGTTAGCCCCCTTTAACGCCGCCTTCAGGTCATTGATGCTTCTGAGCTTCAAGAGCCTGCCAAAGACATACCCCGGTCTTGAATAGAATCTCTTAAATGCAAGCTGCCTTAACTCTGTTATCTCATCCCTCGTCATGCTGTAAGGCACAAAGGCCGCACCCTGATAGGTAAAGTCTCTCAGGTCGTCGGACATGGTGCCGTACTTCTCAAGATTATCATAAAGCTCAGAGCCCGGGAAAGGTGTGATCGCGTGAAAATTTGCTATGTCAGGGTTGAGCTCGCAGGCAAACTCGATGGTCTTTAAGCCGTCCTCATACGTCTGCCCCGGGATCCCGAAAAGAAACGGAGTGTATACAGTAAGCCCGGCCTCTTTTGCCGCTCTTACAGCCTTGCGCGTCTGCTCAAGCGTTATCCCTTTTTTTATCGTGTTGAGATCCTTCTGTACGCCGCTTTCAGCTCCGAACAGGATTGCCCAGCATCCGGCGTCTTTGAACGCCTTCAGCAAAGAATAATCAACCTGATTCACACAAGCAGAAGCAAACCATGTGAAATCAAGACCTCGTTTCTTTATCTCTCCCGCAAGCTTCATCGCTCTGTCATAGTCAGCGGCAAGGGTATCGTCTATGAACTTTATCTCCCTGTATCCCTGTTTAATACAGAGTTCTATCTCTTGCAACACATTCTCTACACTGCGGAAGCGAATGCCGCTCTTCCTCGTCTTATCGATCTGAAAACAGAAGAGGCATCTCCTGTTGCAGCCCCTCGCGGTCATAATTACAGCCACCGGCTTTCTTTTATAAGTCGCAGGAGGCGGTATATAGTCCCTGTCATCCCCAAGCAGTTCCCTTGCAGGGAAAGGGAGCGCATCAAGGTCTGTTATCAGAGGCCTCGGCGGGTTTTTTATTATCTTCTCCCAGTCGCGGTAAACGACCCCCTGAACGCCTTCAAGGCTTTTACCTTCTGACAGTTTCTGCAGCATCTCAACCATTGTCAGCTCACCCTCGCCTGTGATGACAGCGTCAATGTTCTTTAAATCTTCCAGACACTTCTCCTGCAACGCTATCGGATAAGGGCCGCCGACAACTATGAAAATATCCTTCAGCATCATCTTTATCTGAGATGCCGCGTGAACCGCCTTCTTCCATCCGAAAGCGGTTGAATATATCCCTGCGACATCCGGCTGAAAATCATGCAGTTCTTTGAGAATCTCGCTGTGGGCCATAAAGGCGCCGTTCAGAAACCTGACCTCATGCCCCGCCTTGATGAGTGAAGAGGCGACATAAAGCGTCCCGAGAGGCTGCCAGTAGTTTATCTGCGAGCCTGCGGTTTTAGATGAGAAGATATCCTCAGGAACCCAGGATGGAATTATTAAAGCACATTTCATTTTATTGCCCGCAATAACTTTTCCCATTTAAGTATTATATCCAACCCGCTTCCCTATCAGGACAACTCAGTTCCTGAGTGATGCGCAAGAAATTCCTCCGCCGTACAGACGGTAAGAGAAGGTTTTGGATAGTCTCTGACATTGCGAGTGATAAGGTAAGCTACCCCCTTACTGAGAGCGGTGTTATATTGTATTGCGTCTTCAAAGTCCCTGAACCCGGCATCAAGCGCCCTTGCGATAATACTATCATCAAGAGGCAGCACAGAAACCAGTTTCCGGAGATTTCTGAGCGTTTCGACAGCTTTGTGTGCCGAGAGGTTCTTTCTCAATATGTAATGAAGATTGGCAAAAGAGAGGGCTGAGACATATATCTTCACCTCACCCAGCTCAGCAAGGGAAAAAAGCCGGGCCGCAGACTGGTAAAAAGGAGTCCGCCGGGCCAGAACATCGAGGATGATGTCAGTGTCGGCATAGACAGGCTGCTTCACCGGTATTTTTTTGCCAGATAATCGGCATACTCATCTTTGTGTTTGGAGATCTTTTTCGCTGATATCACTCCGGAAAGTTCTGAGACAAGCGGTGTAATGCCGTCCTTCTCCTTCCCGTATCGGGAAACCTGCCGGAGATAGCTCTCGATCAGTTTTGACAGGCTCTTGTGATGTTTGCGTGAAAAATCCTTTGCCTGTTCGACAACAGTTTTTTCAATGCTGAGAGTCAGTTTTGTTTGCATCGTGGCCTCCTGTTACGTATAAGATAACATAATTTATACGTAAACTCAATAGGGGCAAGATCAGGTTATGGCATCCAAGTTCTAACTCTTATATTAAAAAGGAAAACGTTTTCCGATTATCCCTTCAGCGACATCTATACCGGACTCCATCGTATGATCCATATTGTAATACTTGAACATCCCGTTCCTGCCTGTGATATGAAGGTTCTTGAAGTTATCCAGATAATCGATCAGCTTTTTGTAATGCTTCTCATACCCGACCTCAAAAAGCGGATAAGTCTTGGGCACTCTGACAACGCAGCTGTCTATCACTTCTGATGCCTGTATGAAACCGAGCCTGACAAGCTGTTTTACTGTTATAGAGGTAAGTTCCTTATCATCTGTCTTCCAGATGTCATCGCCTTCAAAACAGAAGTATTCACATACAAAGTGTGTCTTTCCTTCAGGCGCCATCTCAGGGCTCCAGTTCTTGGGCTCATGTATCCTTCCAAGTGAAAAACCCTTCTCGGGAATGTATATCCATGTAAGGTCGGTCAGCTTCTCGCGGTCAACCATGATCGTTACAAGGACAAGATCCCTGTATTTGAGGCTTGAAGCGGCCTCAAGCACATCTTCAGGAGGAGCGGGGCTTAACATCTTAACAAGGCTTGTTACGGGAATGCTTGATACAAACTCCCTTGCTTCAATATCATAAACATGATCACAATTCTCCGCGATCGCGCTGAGAACGGTAAAATCCTTATGAATGATCTTTGTGACCCTTGTTCCGGTCATAACGGTGTTAGACTTCTCTATCTCTTCTTTCAGCCTGTCCGATAGATATCCTATCCCCGGAGAAGGGTAAATAAAATTGCTGGCAAGGGTGGGAACCTCCTTGCCGCTGAATTTAAAGAAGGCATTCTTTATAGCGACCCAGAGCGAGAGGCCCCTGATCCTCTGAGAGACCCACTCCTCGCTTATTCTGCTGCAGTCGATCCCCCAAACCTTCTCGCTGTAATCCTTGAAGTAGAGATTGAACATCGTGCGGCTGAAGTTGTTCACAACCCAGTCCTCAAGAGAGATGTTCACAGGTGTTATAAAAATGCCCTTGACCTTCTCTTTAATATAGCCAAATAGGATTTTAGCAGTGGTAGGAATGCCCAACCCGAAGATAGAGTTTGAAGGCTTCAGCGGATAATCAAAGAACATACCGCGCATATATATCTTGCTCTTCCGGGATACTGCAAGTGATTCATCTTTCAGAAGCCCTTTGACATACTGCTCTATCTTCTCATTCTTCGTGATAAACCTGTGACCGCCGAGATCAAACCTGAAATCATTATGAATGATGGTCTTTGAAAGCCCGCCCACAGTGGGGTCGCTTTCAATAACTATGAGGTCTTTTCCTGCGACAGAAAGGGTATGAGCGGCTGAAAGGCCCGCAAGCCCCCCGCCCAGAATCACAACATCTTTTATCCCGCTTTTAGTGAAGTTAGAATTGATATTCATTTGATTTACAATAAAAAATGCCAGAAAGACCACTCAATATATGCAGCCTTTCTGGCATCAATACATCATGATTTAAGAGAACAAATTACTTCAACAACTTACTTCTAGTGTCCGTAACCACCAGCTGATGCGCCTTGACCACCCACCGGCGCTCCATAACCACCTGTCGGAGTTCCATAGCCGCCTGACGGTGCGCCGTAACCACCTGCCGGGTGACCACCAGTCGGAGTTCCATAACCGCCTGATGGTGTACCATAACCGCCTGCCGGGTGGGCTCCGGTTCCGTAACCACCTGCTGCATGCCCTCCATATCCGCCAGACTGAGTTGTTGCTACTCCGCCGCCTGTTCCCGCATCATTAGGCGCCAAACTGTATCCAACCAGAAAAGCAAGGATTGCCACAACAATCAATATTATTATCCACAAACTGTTCTTCATTACAGGCCCTCCTATGATCTTCTATTTTTAACCTTTTTCAATTATATAAATCAGCTTGCCGCCTTCTTCTTTCCTCTCAAGGATATCATGGCCGGCCTGATCGCACATCTGGATTATGGTCTCACCTGATGAAGGATTATCAAAGACCAGTTCAAGGATATCGCCTGTTGCTATCTTCTCGATAGATTTTTTGGTATAGATCTGCGGATGCGGACACACATACCCGCATACATCCAGCATATACCTGCCGTCACTGATTTTTTCAAATTTCATTGCCATTACAAGTTTCCTCCTTAAATTGTTTTTTTATTTAAAAGGCTGCCATCTCTTTTGCCATCTTTCTGTCTGTCCACCAGTTAAAGAACTTGACTCCGCACCAGCCGCCGAGAACCATGCCTATACCGAAAAGCCATCCGCCCGGATCGCCGCCTGCAACTCTGATAAAGAATGCCCCTATGTTACATCCAAGTGCAACACGCGCGCCTATTCCCATAAGAAGCCCGCCGCCAAGTCCCCATACAATGAGTTCACCCTTTGGAAGTTTGAACTTGAATTCCCTTTGAAGAAGCGCCATTACACAAGCGCCAAATATAATTCCAGCAGACATCCAGAGTGCGGGGTTACGCCATAATTCCGGAAGCCCGTTCATGACACCAAAGAAGACATCATCATGGACATTCCATCCAACCTTCTCCATTATCCAGCCTGCAAATTGGGCTTCCTGTGTAGTTATGTACCAATACCCCGGGTCAAACACCTGGCCCCTTGTAGAAACATCACTGTTATGCCCCATCCTTATAAGGAGCTCGCCAAAGTTTGATATGCCGAACTTGTTCTGCATGCCCTTCATTACAAGTATATGAATACCTGCAGTTATGCCTATAAGGACACCCATAAGGGTTGTCTTTTGAGAAGCGGTTATCATGCTCCAGATCCCGGAGATATCATCGCCGAATCCGGTAGTTTCATCTTTGCCTGCCTTCTTTAACTCCTTCTGTTTCTTCTTCAAGAAACCCTTGCGCATATATACAACATATATGAGTATCAAGACCAGTAGAGCTGGGATGATAGTGTTTATTAGCGAGTTGGCAATAAAATTTCTCATAACATTCCCGCTGATTGAAGAAAAAGCACCGGTATCTGAAAGGATTATTTTGTTTTTATGAACTATATTGCCAAGAAAATAGTAATCAAACCATGAGGTGATCTTGTCCTTTGGCACCCAGGTTGTTGCCTGAGCAGTATCGATCCATGACTGTGGGAGAAGTTTGTTGAAAATACCGCCGACATCAACAAATATAGCCTGGCCAAAAGATATGCCCAGGATAGAAAGAACAGATGTGCCGTTGCCCTCGCCTATTTTATACAAAGAACCTGATGCACAACCTCCTGCAAGTACCATCCCAACTCCAAAGATTATGCCGCCTAATAGTTCATGCGCTCCTAACGGCCCGGCATGAAAGGTGCTCATATTTGTTGCGGCCAGTACAACGCTTACAAGGCTGAAGAAGATTAGCGCTATAAGAATGCCAACAGCCATTCGCGGCACTCCGGCAGCAAAAAGATCCCTCGAGGCTGAGGCCATGCAGAACCTTCCGTACTGCAGCATCATCCCGTAAGTGAACCCGAACCAGATGTATACTGTGAGATAAATGTAGTAAACATTTACCTTGTAGTACAGCAGGCTGATAAGGATCAGGATGCCTGTGACAGCAAAAGCCCAAAACCTATTTCTCTTTTCAATATTTTCCACAGGTATTTAAAACCTCCTTTTAAAAAGTTTTTGTAATTTAGGGGAAAACTGTATTAAAAAAGATTAATGGATCAATATCGTATAAAAATCAATTTAGTTATTATATAGAAAACAGATAATATTAATCCAGACGATTCCTTTAGTCCAATAATAAAAACTAATTGTATAATTATCAGCCTTTATTAGTTTGTTTTTCCGGACAGATAAAATATGTTTTTCACAAAAGGCGACGCTGTAACCCTCAGCTTCTTATTGATAAACCTTCACTTCAGTATTATAGCTGAATATCCCCGTTGATCTGTCAAATGTCCTGATCAGTGAGCGGCCTTCGGTCCTGGATAGAATATAATCCGGCATTGTCTGGCCTGATTGACTTGAGATAACAACCAGCATCGGAGCAACTTTAACATCTTCAGATTCATTATAGTAATACCCCGGGTTAGAGTATGCCCATGTAAATCTTAGGGATGACTCCTTGATTCTGTCAGCAGATATCTCCTCCCGCACATATTTAAAAACCAGCTTCTTATGCGTGAAGATATCAAGCAGAGGAACCGATACGGCTGAGTTTATGACATTGTCCTCAGATGGAATTGTTACAACCTCCGCATCTCCAATGCCGGAGGAATCCAGAAACAGGCCTGCATCTTTCAGATTCACTGCACTCATCTTATCCAGAAAAGGAAGATAAAAAAATATCGACAGAATAAGTGAAGATAAAACCGCACATGAAACAAGAAAGCGCCTGACCTCCTGCTCTCTTATCTCCCGCAGTCCGTAAGACGCCATAAGCGCAAGCATTGGAAAGGCCGGCAGCGTATAGCGTATCCTGTTTATCTGGAGTGTAAAAACGATTACTGCAAGCCATAAAACTATCAAATACTTTAAATCTTTATTTCTTAAAGCAGCGATCAGAGAATATGATGCGGCAAGAGAGATAAAAGGATGTATCTGAAAAAAAAATGTTGAGAGATAGCTCTCTCCCCATCGCCTCAGTCCGGGCCCCTGGTACTCCTGCAACAGCCTGATCTGCCCTGAGAAGAAATTATATTTATACAGAAATACAGCCCCTGTTAAAATGGCAGCAGTGACTGCAACTGCGGCACCCCTTTGTGCTATCGGATTTCTATTCCCCTGGCGCTGTATCAGAAAAGCAAAGAATATAATGCCGTGAATGGAAAGCATAAGCCATATCGAATATTTTGAGTAGAAGGAGAGGAAGAATGAAATAGATGCAAGAACGAGCCAGGCTCCCCCTCTCTCTAACGCCCTGATAAAAGCAAATACCGATAAAGACAGAAAGAACATCGCCGGAATATCAACCAGCATGAGCGGCGCCTGTGTATATATATAAGGAATACCCATAAGCAATGCTCCGGCAATAAATCCGGTCTCTTTATCCCAGAGCGCCTTCCCGATCTTATAGGTAAGCAGAATGGTCGAGGAAAAGAGCAGCGACGTAAATATCTGTACATAGAGCCTTGATTCTCCGAAAAATTTAAAGACCAGCCCGTAAAGCATGGGCACAACCGGCAGGTCAGTCCATGCGTTAATGCCCCTTCCCCACTCATCCATAAAATACCTTAGCCCGTAGACCTCAAGGTTCTTTGCCTGGGTAAAGTACCTTGAGGCATCCACGATCACCTCGGGTTCTCTGAAGAATAAAATGCATATCAGAAACGATGATACAAATAGAAATAGCCCGAGGCCTCGTTCCGCAAAGGTTATTCTTGAAAGAAAGAAAGCCGCCATTATGCCGGCAACTATCAAAAAGAAGAACATGGGAACATCAGCGCCCTCAAATATCCAGTTCCAGCTTACAAGCCTGTTGTCATCAAGGGTGCGGAATTGATATAAGGTCAGAAGAATAAAGAAATTCAGCAGGGCTATAATAACAAGATAATCGTTTTTTTTAAGCGCAGGAGAAGAGTCTGTCATGGCTGTCTGAATAAAGAAAAAGGGCCAGGCATAAGATCCTGGCCCTTCAATTCCTGAATTAGGCCTTTTACCAGGATACTACTTTGTCATTGGAAAAGATCTCATCAACAAGCTCGTTATGAGAAAGGCCTGAAAGTTCAACGACCTTTACCTCATTGCCCTGCTTCTGAGTATTGACAATTTTGGCAGAAAGGTCGGTTGGGCCATCATTTAATATGTGCAATATCTTCATTTAATGCCTCCTAAAGTTTTAACTTGTCAGTTCTTAAGTTAGAGAACTATGACCCTGTCAGCCGCGCTGTTCATATTTGCGTTATCAAACTGGCTGCCGCAGGATACCTTCTTTGGAATCCCGTCTTTGGATACACCGAGCTTCTGCGCGCTGTGGTCGCAAAAACTCATGCTGACACCCGCCTGCTCACAGAGGCCTGTCACATCAGGATTCCCTAAAAGATAATTGCCGCTGTCCATCATAAATATAATGACCTCATGCCCTTTCGCAAGAGCGGCCTTTGTTATTCCGACCACATCTCCGGCGTGCTTATCTGTGTTAACGAGTATGCCTAACTTCATCACTTCCTCCTTTGTAAAAATAATATCTGATTATTTCTCTGCCGGGTATTTTGCAGGATCAACCCTATCGCCCCATTCTCCCCATGAGCCGACATAGTTCTTTACATTCGGGTAACCAAGAATGTGCTTGAGCGCAAAATAAGTATTTGCAGCACGAACACCGCCCTGACAGTATGTGATAACCTCTTTGTCTTTTGTAACGCCTTTAGCCGCATAAGCCGCCTGAAGGTCCTTTGCTGATTTAAATGTCCCGTCATTATTATTATTGGTAGGCAGGGAATCAAGGTTGACAGCACCGGGAATATGGCCGGTTCTTTTATTCATCCCAATTGCATTTGCCCCTGAATACTCATCTGAACCGCGAACATCCAATATAGCCACCTTTGGATTCTTCATATTGGCCAATACATATTTTGCGTCCGCGAATACAGACAAGTCAGGTTTGGCCGTATATTTGGAAGCTTTTATACTTGCGGGCTCTCCTGTCATCTGACGATTTTCATTAACCCATTTTGTTACGCCGCCATTAAGCAGACTGACCTTATTATGGCCCTGAGCTTTCATGAGCCAGAATGCGGTCACAGGAAAAGGAGTGCCTGTGGCTGCGCCGACTATTACAACATGTGCGTCATTGTCAATGCCGAGCCTGCTCATGGTGCCCTCAAATTTTGCCTTGTCAGGAGGCATACTGCCGTTTCCGATTAATCCCATCAGGTCGCCGACATTCAGAAATACAGAACCCGGGATATGTTTGGCGTTAAAGTTATTCTCCACCTCGCCTATGTGCAAGATGCGAATATCCTGTTTCTTCAGATTATCGGCCAGCCACTGGGTTTCAACAAGCGGGGCGACAGCGCCGTTTGCATACGCATTTTGAAAGCCTGAAAAGAGTGATAAGAGCAGAAATAATGAAACAAAATATGCGGCTAACTTCCTGTTGGATCTTTGCATTACTGAAACACCTCCTGAATATTTTTTATATTAGAAAAAATTACATTGTACAATATAACGATATTATAGAAAGCTGCCTGTTGTCAACACGAAAAAAACCCGAAAGCGGAGGGGATGGCATTCCACTTTCGGGTTTACATTCTTATTAAGGACTTAGAAGGACTTAGAGTATCCTAAAGAGAACTCCCACTGATCCATCTCAAGTGTGATAGTTTGAGCACCGGGAGCTTCCAGAGGATTCGGCCCGGAGACATCATTTGACAATGCACGCATGATAGAGATATCAAGCTCCTGGTTGTCTGCAAACTTTTTTGTGAAACCGGCTGTAACATGCTGCTCGATTACGCCTGGAGAAACAATATTGAACATCATTTCACTGCTGGGTATCGGCTGCTCGGCATATGAGTAACCTGCGCGCCAGGTCCAATCCTTGTTGCTCTGCCACTGGACACCGGCCTTAATAACATACATGTCTTCCCATCCAAAACCTGCGCCATGATCGTCACCGAGCATATCTGTTTGCAGGTTAGGAAGGAATGAATTTCCTACTGAATTAATGTCGCTGTAGTATATCGCCTGCAGGTCAAGGGCAGCGGTCAGTTCAGGAAGAATGTCATAGGCAACACCGATATTCCAGGTTGAAGGGATATCAAAGTCGCCTTGCTGTGCAAAAAGCCCTGCATAGTTGTCGAAATTATCCATTAATATCTTTGTCTGGTATGATGCGCCGACGTGAAAACCTGGCGTTAATTCTCCCATATATCCTACCCTCGCGCCTATACCAAAAGCGCTGTCAGGGCCGGTGTTGCTGAGTTTTGCAGAATTGTGTGAGTATCCGGCAAAAGAACCCAAGCCCTTTGTCTCAAACATCTGGTAAGCAATGACAGGGCTTATACCAAAAGCATGCTTGGCATTGATCTTTCTCGCGTATGTCGGAACAATAAATAACTGCGAAAGGTCAATACCAGTCGGATCATCACCATAGAAAGTCCTTGTGCTGTAATCAGTATTCATGCCGCCGTTGCCGAAGATAGATATTCCTAATGAATAATTCTCATTCATCATCTTGTTATACCCGAGGCCCGGGATAATAAACCATTCTTTTCCGCTCTCAACAGTGCCGGGAGTTAAGCCGAAAGTACCCGGGAAACCTGTTGGATCGCCTGTCACGGTATACTGCCTGTTAGGCTTGAAAAATGATAAACCCAGATCAACGCGATTGCCCGCAAATGCCATCGAAGCGGGGTTTGTGGATGCTGACATTGAGTCAAGGGCCAGAGCGGTTCCTGCTCCTGCAAGAGCCTTGTTCTTGATACTGTAGCCATGTGAAAAATAACCGTTAGTTGCATACGCGCTGCCCGCTGCCAGGCTCAATGCAACGACTGCAACCAAATAAAACAGGCCTTTAAAACCAGACTTCTTCATAGATATGTCCTCCTTTATGTAAAACAGTATAAAATAAGCTTGCAGATAAATTAACTTCTTACGCCTCGCTTGTCAAGTCCGGTTACATACATTAATTCAGGTTCAGGCCTTCTTTATATAAAAAATATATACGCCGTTTTCTTCACGCGACTCAACGATCTCGTTGCCGGTCCTCTTTGCAAAAGCAGGCATGTCATTAAGAGAACCCTTGTCAGTGGCCTCCACTCTGATAACCTGCCCCGGCTGCATCTCTTCAATGGCCTTCTTTGTCTTGATAACCGGCATCGGACAGTTAAGCCCTTTGCAATCAACTATCCTGTCAGCATCCATACCAACCTCCCCTGTTCATTAAATAAAGAGACTTATATTCGCATCAAGCGCAAAATCAAGATAATCAGCCGCGCCTGCGATAATTACACCGTCCACAAGGTCTGTTTTTTTCACGCCTGTCATCTCCATTGTAGGGGAGCATGCCATCATCTTCACGCCGGACTGTAGGCATGTATCTACAAACTCAGGTATTGTAGGCCAGTTTATTCCCTTTATCATATTCTTCATCATCATCGTACCAATGGCCGTCATGCCAGGCAGCATCCCTATGATATTCGGTATAGGCACAGGCGAAGGCATTGCAGGATTGCCGATCGGAGCCACCTGCAATTTCCCGTACTTCTTTTTGTTGATGATATCCATACCATAGAAAGTGAAAAATATCGTCGCCTCGACATCCATGGCTGCCGCAGTTGACGCAAGCACAAGCGGAGGGTATGCCATATCAAGGCTCCCTTTTGACGCGATGATCGCTATCCTCTTCTTCTTTTCTTCTGACATATAAGGCCTCCTTTACCATGTTATTACTTCTTTCATTAAATCACGTTACCGGCCAAAAAGCAAAGACATATGATAGTTATTAATTAATGATCATAAAATAGCTGATGAAACTGCTAAACTACACATATGAAAAAAATGAAGGTCACCGTCGGAACTGAGTCCGGGCCGGAGCGCCTTGACTCCTTTATCTCATCAGAATGCGGGCTTACCCGGTCATCCGTACAAAAGCTCGTAAAAGACGGGGCAGTGCTGGTAAATTCAAAACCCGAGAAGCCGGGATGCCGCGTCAGGCCGGGAGATATTATAGATATCACTATCCCGGATGAGCCGGCTGGCGCACTTATACCTGAAAATATTCCCCTTGACATTGTCTTTGAGGACGAGCATATCATTGTTGTGAACAAGCCCCCTGGAATGGTCATATACCCGGCTGCGGGGAACAGCGGCGGCACGCTTATGAACGCACTTGTCTTCAAATGCGGAAGACTGGCATCTGCCGGAGCGCCTTTGCGCCCCGGAGTAGTGCACCGCCTTGATAAAGAGACCTCCGGCCTGATAATCGTTGCCAAAACTGACGAGGCATATTTCAACCTTATCGAACAGTTCAAAAACAAAGAGGTTGAGAAATACTACATGGCGCTTGTATATGGAACGCCCAAAAACAGGAGCGGGGAGTTCAGCGCTGAAATAGGCAGGTCATCCTCAGACAGAAAGAAGATGTCCACAAAGACAAGAAAAGGGAAAGAGGCGCTCACACTTTATGAGGTTGTTTCCGCATTCAAGGCTGCCTCTTTAGTAAAGGTCAGGATAATTACAGGAAGGACACACCAGATCAGGGTGCACTTCTCATCCTCCGGTCATCCTGTACTTGGGGACAAAACTTATGGCACAAAAACAACATTAAAGTTCGCGGCAAAAACCCTGCGGTTCGACAGACAGATGCTTCATTCATATTCTTTAAAATTCAGGCATCCTGTGACAAATGAATTCCTTGAGCTTACAGCGCCGCTGCCGGAAGATATGGAAAAGGCTGTTGAAGAGCTGAAAGAATAATTGCCTTCTTGACAAATTATTTTTTGGTATATACTATGAGTAATACCGAAGGGAGGTGTAATTATGTCCAAGACGCTATCGTTAAAACTTAAAGATGAAGTTTTTGATGAGACAGAAGATATTCTCGAAAAAATACATAAACCAAGAAATTCTTATATCAATGAAGCAGTAAGCTTCTACAACAAATTTATTATAAGAAGCCTGCTCAAGAAACGATTAATAAAAGAGTCCCGCATGGTCTCTGGGTCTTCCCTTAAAGTTTTACATGAAATGGAACTGTTAGAAGATGAGATACCCGAATGACCATCCGCAAATTTCATGTTTATACGGCAGACCTGAATCCGAGGTTCGGCACAGAGCCGGGAAAGATACGGCCTGTTGTCGTAGTTCAGACCAACCTGTTGAATGATGGCCACCCAAGCACCATCATTTGCCCCATTACAACCCAGGTCCAGCCCAAAAGCAATATTCTGCGGGTACATTTAAAGAGTGCTGAATCCGGCTTAAAAAAAGAGTCCGACATCATCGTTGACCAGATCAGGGCAATTGATAACAAAAGGTTTAAGGAACATATCGGAGAGCTTACCGCTGACAATAAAAAGCTGCTGCTGAAGAATTTAAGGATTATTGTTCTGGAGTAAATTCATATGCCGGAAGATATGAAGAAGGCGGTTGAGGAGTTAACGCATCAGAATTGCTAATAAAAAGTTGATGTGCTAAGTTATTTCAGAAAGGAGATTGTAATCATGCATGGAATGAAAGAAATAATAGAGGAAGCAGCGTCCCTTCCGGTTGAGGAGAGAGCCATAGTCGTAGATTCTCTGCTTCAAACACTCAATCCACCAGATGCTGAAATAGAAAAAGAGTGGTTAAAGGTTGCTAAACGCCGGCTTGCGGAATTGCGATCCGGTAGCGTGAAAGCCATTCCCGGAGATGAAGTGTTCGCGGAGATTCGCGAGAGCTTTAATAAATGACCTTCTCATTTCATCATGAGGCAAGAGATGAGTTTGTCAAAGCTATTAAATATTATGAAGATTGTGAAGCCGGCCTCGGTTATGACTTTTCAATTGAGGTGTATACCGCAATACAAAACATTGTTAGTTACCCAAAAGTTTGGCCTGTTATAGAAGAAGACGTCCGTCGCTGCCTTGTTAACCGTTTCCCATACGGCATTCTCTACAGCATCGAGCCAGATAAAATTTTTGTTCTTGCTATAATGCATCAGCGCCGTCATCCGGATTATTGGAAACACAGGCACTGAAATGACCACCCAAGCGATTTCATTGTCACCCCAAATAAAAAAGACTCCCCGGCTGTCGGGATAAAAATCATGAATCCGGCGGAGTTGCTGAAAATGGTGAAGAGGTGAGATTTGCAATAACAGATTATCTAATAAAGTGTCCTGCGCTCTGCATTAGTGCTTTGCATCCTTATCAACGGCAACAATTGTCTCTCGTAATAATTTGTGATCACTCTCTGTCAATGGCTCCTCTTCCGCCTTTGTCAGCCATTCTTTAACCAGCTTTTCTGGCATACAGGACTTTACCTTTTTTAATAATTTCTTTGATGAAATAGTCGCCCATTTGAAGACGTCTTTTGATTTCTTCGGGGGTTCTGACCATGATGTCCATGGAGATGAATTTAGGCCTGCATACCTTTGATATATCCATACTGCGCTTTGCAGGTCTTTGTTTACTGTCCATTATTACCAGCAAATCCATGTCGCTCTCTTTTGTCTGTGTTCCTTTGGCGGAAGAGCCAAACAGGATTATTTTCTCAGGATTAAAGTTCTCTACAATCTTTCTTGAGATGCCGGTGATAAATTTCTTATCGAAAGTTGTGCTGTTATTCATACAAGTAAAATAGCACAATGGGAAATAGCTTTAAAGCAGACTTTACTCTTCTACAGGCTCTTCGCCGCTGTCACCATGGATCTCTTCTTTATAATGACAACTCTTATTAAGGCAGACCAACGCTTCTTCCTTCTTTGTCTTTTTCTCAGCCAGGATTCCGGTTCCGCATTCAGGGCATTTTTTCTGAGTGGGCCTGTACCAGGAGGCAAAAGTGCATTTCGGATAATTGGCGCAGCCGAAAAAGACCTTTCCCTTTTTAGACCTCTTCTCCACAATATCGCCGCCGTCTTCAGGGCATTTAATGCCGATTGATATAGGTTTGGTGCTTTTGCACTTTGGATAATTGCTGCATGCAAGGAACTTCCCGAACTTGCCGGCCTTGATAACCATCTGCGCGCCGCATTTTGCGCATTTCTCATCAGTTACCTGCGCTTCGGCAGCAGCCTCTCCAGCCTCAGGTTCAAGCGGCCTGGTGTTCTTGCATTCAGGATAGCCCGTGCATGCGATGAACCTCCCGTGCCTGCCCCACTTGATGACCATGGGCTTGCCGCATTTCTCACAGACCTCATCAGTCGGGATGTCCGCCGGTTTCACCCTGTCAGTATTCTCCAAAGCCTCGCCAAGTAGCCTGTCAAAAGGCCGGTAAAAATCATTTACAATATCGGTCCATTTAAACGCGCCCTCAGCTATCTTGTCGAGATTATCCTCCATCTTTGCAGTGAAGTTGTAATCCATCAGCTCGGCAAACCTTGCAACAAGGAGGTCATTAACAACCAAGCCCAGTTCTGTAGCTTTGAACCTGCCGCCTTCCTTATCCACATACTTTCTTTCCTGTATAGTTGAGAGGATGGTGGCGTATGTGCTCGGCCTTCCGATACCTTTCGCCTCAAGATCCCTGACGAGAGTAGGTTCTGTATATCTTGGCGGAGGCTGGGTAAAGTGCTGCTTCGGAGTGACAGAGAGTGTCTTCAGTTTATCGCCTTCTGCAAGAGAAGGGAGCAGCCCTTCCTCTTCAGCATCAGTGTCAACCCCCTCAATATATATCTTCATAAAGCCCGGGAACTTGACGACAGTGCCGGTTGCCCTGAAATTATATTTATCAGCCGCTATGTCAACTGAGGTCTGCTCAAGCTGCGCGGGATTCATCTGGCTTGCCACAAAGCGATTCCATACAAGGGTGTAAAGACGGAACTCTTCACTTGAAAGATGGCCTTTTAATTTTTCAGGTGTTCTGAAGACCGATGTGGGCCTTATCGCCTCATGCGCGTCCTGTGCCGACTTCTTGCTTTTGTATACAGGCGGTTTGGCAGGCAGGTACTCTTTGCCGAACTCTTTCTCGATAAACTCCGCTGCCTCCTGCTGTGCCTCTTTTGCGACCCTTACAGAGTCGGTCCTCATGTAGGTTATAAGGCCTACCGAACCTTCGGCTCCGATCTCAAGTCCTTCATAAAGCTTCTGCGCGACAAACATCGTCTTCTTCGCGACGAACCTTAATTTTCTCGATGCCTCCTGCTGAAGCGTGCTTGTTATAAATGGGGGGGCAGGAGAACGTTTTCTGCTCTTCTTCTCAACCTTGCTGACTGTAAAGTCTTTGCCTTTAAGTCCTTCAAGAATAACCGCTGCCTCAGCTTCGTTGCCTATCTCAGCTTTTTTGCCTTTAACCTCTATAAGCCTCGCCTCAAAAGGAGGAGGCGCACTTCCCTCAAGTTTCGCGGTAATGCTCCAGTACTCCACAGAGTTGAAAGCAGCTATCTCGCGTTCCCTGTCTACAACAAGCCTGAGCGCGACAGACTGCACCCTGCCTGCGCTGAGCCCGCGGCGGATCTTCCGCCATAAAAGAGGAGAGAGCTTATAACCCACAAGCCTGTCCAGCACCCTTCTTGCATGCTGCGCGTCGACAAGATCCATATTGAGCTTGCGCGGATGCTTTATCGCGTCTGTAACAGCGCGCTCTGTTATCTCGTTGAATACGACACGGAGCACTTTATCGGAATCACCGTTAAGCTCCTCTGCGATATGCCAAGCTATCGCCTCGCCCTCCCTGTCAGGGTCCGGGGCAAGGAATATTTTGTTAGCGCCCTTTGCCGCCTTCTTCAGGTCCTTCATGACCTTCTGCTTGCCGTCGATGACAACATACTGAGGCAGAAAATCGTTATCAACATCCACTCCAAGTTCTTTCTTTGGAAGATCCTTGACATGGCCGATAGAAGGCAAAATAGTAAAGTCCTTACCGAGGAATTTACTCAGTGTCTTTACCTTTGCGGGTGACTCAACTATTAATAATGATTTCATAATTTGTAATTTATACAACAATAATTATTTTTATTCAAAAAAATGTCATTCCGGCTTGTCCGGAATCCTTCTTAATACCGATTCCGGACAAGCCGGAATGACAACAAAGGAGACTAATTTATTGAATAGCAGTTCCCTTCCATCTGCTTTGCTATGCCTTTGAGTTCCAGGTTCAAGAGAACCGAGAGAGCCTTCGGTGTCGCGATCCTGCTCTCCCTGATTATTAAATCTACCTGTTTCGGCTCATTTGTCAAGCATCCAAAGAGCGTCTTTTCAACTTCACTCATCTGAGGAAGCACTTTCCGGGCCAGTATCCTGTCGTTACTCAGGATGCCCTTTATCTGCGGCCTCAGCTCGCTGATGATATCTTCCGCATCCTCAACAAGCTTTGCGCCGTTCTTGATAAGCGCGTTTGTGCCCCGTGAATTTCCCGATGTTATGTTGCCGGGCACCGCAAAGACATCCCTACCCTGTTCGAGGGCATATCGTACTGTAATCAGCGAACCGCTGTCAACTGCGGCCTCTACAACCAGCAAACCAAGTGAGAGCGCGCTGATGATCCTGTTCCTCCTTGGAAAGTTCTCCCTCAAAGGAGGCGTACCGAAGGGAAATTCGCTCACAACCGCACCTGATAAAGCTATTGAATCCATTAACTTTTTGTTTGAATGCGGATAAGGCACATCCAGCCCTGAACCCATCACCGCTATCGTCCTGCCGAATGCCTTTAGCGCACCATTATGGGATGCTGAATCCACACCCATCGCCATACCGCTCACAATCGTCAGCCCGAACTTTGCCAGATTAAAGCTCAGCTTCTCTGCCACAAGCATGCCATAGCTTGTGGCTTTCCTTGAGCCGACTACTCCAATAGAGTATTTGTCCTCTTCCTGTATCTCTCCTTTTACATATAAAACAAAAGGAGCGTCGGGAAAGAGCTTTATTGAGGCAGGGTATGAATCATCTTCAATGCAAAGAAGGGTGATATTATTCTCTTCTGCCTTCTTTATCTCATGCTCAACCCTGCCCCAGTTGAAATCAGTTATGCTCTTTGCCCTGTTCTCTCCGATGTTCTCAACTTTTTTCAGGTCGTTATGAGAAGCGCGAAATATCTTCTCAGGGCTTCCAAAGACAGACATAAGCCGCCTCCCAAGTACCATCCCGATATCAGGCAGAAGAGCAAGTGCAAGATAATGTTTAAGGTCAGACATGATTTAAGAAAGATATAAGGCGGCCTTTATTTTATTTTTGTTCTTATCTTCAGCCTCAGGGCGTTTAACTTTATAAACCCTTCGGCATCCTTCTGGTTATAGACCTGCTCAGACTCAAATGTCGCAAGCTCAGGGTTGTAAAGCGACTTCGGCGACTTTCTGCCGGCAACGGTGCAGTTGCCTTTATAAAGCTTTAACCTCGCCGTTCCTGTCACGCCCTTTTGTGAATGGTCTATAAGTGACTGCAAGGCCTCTCTTTCAGGAGAGAACCAGAAACCGTTATATATAAGCTCCGCGTATTTTGGGACAAGCGAATCCCTCAGGTGCATGACCTCCCTGTCAAGCGTGATTGATTCAACAGCCCTGTGAGCTGTATGCAATATCGTTCCGCCCGGTGTTTCATATACGCCTCTTGCCTTCATGCCGACATACCTGTTCTCAACTATGTCCGCCCTGCCGATTCCGTTCCTGCCGCCTATTGTGTTCAGTTCCTTCAGAAGCTTTGCAGGAGAAAGTTTCTTGCCGTTAACTGAAACAGGGTTGCCATCCATATAGCCGATCTCTATGTAAGTCGCTTTTGAAGGCGCCTTCTCAGGAGAGACGGATAATGTGAACATGTTCTGAGGCGGCTCAGCCCACGGGTCTTCCAGAATTCCTCCCTCATAACTGATGTGAAAGAGGTTCCTGTCGGTGCTGTAAGGCTTGCTCTTTGTGGCTGTCACAGGGATATTATGTTTTTTGGCATAGGCTATCAAAGACTCTCTTGAATCAAACTCCCATTCCCTCCATGGAGCGACGATCTTTACCTCCGGCATAAGCGAATAACATGTAAGCTCAAACCTCACTTGGTCATTGCCCTTGCCTGTTGCTCCGTGCGCGACCGCGTCTGCCTTCTCCTTCTTTGCGATCTCTATCTGCTTCTTTGCGATAAGCGGCCTTGCTATCGAGGTGCCGAGAAGGTATGTTCCTTCATAAACCGCATTTGCCCTGAGCATCGGGAAGACAAAATCCTTAACAAACTCCTCCCTAAGGTCAACTATATAAGCCTTTGACGCGCCGGTCTTCAGAGCCTTTGCATTAAGCCCGGTCAACTCCTCCTCCTGCCCGAGGTCTGCGCAGTAAGCTATGACCTCGCACCCGTAGGTCTCCTTCAGCCATGTTATAGCCACCGAGGTATCAAGCCCGCCTGAATACGCAAGAACTATCTTCTTTATCTTCATCATTGCTCCTTTAATTTTAAAATTGATTTACGTTGTCATTCCGAATCCCCAACGGGGTGAGGAATCTTGGATTTCTCAGCCGTACCGATTTCGAAATGACAAACCATCTTTAAGTTCAATAAAATTAGCACAAGTGATAAAAAATGTAAAATTAAGGAATTAATCTTCGCTCTGAATTTGTTTCACATAATACAAGAGACATCCTTGATTTACGATTACGTTTTGATATATTTGATGATAAATATATAATAAGAGACACTATGAACGAACTTACTACCAATAAAATGGCTGCTGTGATCGCAGGAGTAAGCCTTTTTTCTGAAGAAGATATATATCTTTTTAAAGAGGGGAACCACTTCAGGCTTTATGACAAGCTCGGTTCACACCTGATGAAGGCTGACGGCAAGGACGGGACGCTCTTTGCCGTATGGGCTCCGAATGCGGAGAAGGTTTCGGTCATAGGCGATTTCAATGGATGGGATAAATCGTCTCATCAGCTCTTTCCGCGCTGGGACGGCTCGGGCATATGGGAGGGCTTCATTCCCGGCCTCTTAAAGGAGACTGTTTACAAATACCACATCGTCTCAAAGTTCAATGATTACAGCGTGGACAAAGGCGATCCTTTTGCTGTTTCATCTGAACGCGCGCCCAGAACCGCTTCGCGGATATGGGAACTGGATTATAAATGGGAAGACAGCGGATGGATGAAAGAGAGACACAAGAAGAACGCGCTTGACGCGCCTTATTCCATATACGAAGTCCACCTCGGTTCGTGGAGGCGCGTGCCTGAAGATGGGAACAGATACCTGACATACCGGGAGACAGCGCATCAGCTCGCGGAATATGTAAAGGAGATGGGCTTTACCCATGTTGAACTTCTGCCTGTAATGGAGCACCCGTTCTACGGTTCATGGGGATACCAGACGGTCGGATACTTCGCACCAACCAGCAGGTACGGCACACCACAGGATTTCATGTATATGATCGACCATCTCCATCAGAACGGCATTGGCGTAATTCTCGACTGGGTACCTTCGCACTTCCCGTCTGACGCGCACGGGCTTTCATATTTTGACGGCACCTGTCTCTTTGAGCATTCAGACCCGAAGAAGGGTTTTCACCAGGAATGGAAGAGCTACATCTTTAATTACGGCAGGAACGAGGTGAGAAATTTCCTGATAAGCAGCGCCCTCTTCTGGCTCGATAAATATCACATCGACGGGATAAGGGTGGATGCAGTTGCTTCGATGCTCTATCTCGACTACGCGAGGAAGGAAGGCGAATGGATACCGAATATATACGGCGGAAATGAAGACCTGGAGGCGGTCAGTTTTTTGAAGAGATTCAACGAAGCGGTTTATACAGCCTTCCCGGATGTTCAGACCATTGCCGAAGAGTCAACAGCCTGGCCCATGGTCTCAAAGCCTGTTTACGTAGGCGGCCTCGGGTTCGGGATGAAATGGAATATGGGGTGGATGCATGACACGCTGAAATATTTTTCCCACGACCCTGTCCACCGTAAATATCAGCATAACCAGATCACCTTCAGCATCTGGTATTCATTTTTTGAGAACTTCGTCCTGCCGATCTCGCATGACGAGGTCGTTCACGGCAAGGGAGCGCTCATCGGCAAGATGCCGGGAGATGAGTGGCAGAGCTCGGCAAACCTCAGGCTTCTCTTAGGGTACATGTACGGCCATCCGGGGAAGAAACTCCTCTTCATGGGATGCGAGTTTGCACAGTGGAAAGAGTGGGAGCATAATGAGAGCCTTGAATGGCACGCGCTTCAATACCCTTCACATCAGGGGATACAGAAATGGGTGAAGGATCTGAACCATCTTTACATGAGAGAGCCGTCGCTTCATGAGATAGACTTTTCAAACGAGGGGTTTGAATGGATCGATTCTCAGAACTGGGAAGAGAGCATCCTGGTCTTCACCAGAAAGGGAAGGTCATCCGGCGATATATTTCTGGTTGTGTGCAACCTCACTCCCGTACCGAGATTTAACTACCGTGTGGGAGTCCCGAGAGGGGGCTGGTGGAGAGAACTTTTAAACAGCGACGCCCCGATATACGGCGGAAGCGGCCTTGGGAATTCCGGCGGAGCCAACGCTGACGAGGCCCCCATGCACGGAAAAGGCTGCTCTCTTTCTTTGACATTGCCTCCGCTCAGCGTTTTATTCTTTAAGAGCTGAAAGATAAATAATGGATAGATACATCTGCATACACGGACATTTCTACCAGCCGCCGCGAGAAAACCCATGGCTTGAAGAGGTTGAGCTTCAGGACGGGGCATATCCGTATCATGACTGGAACGAGAGGATAACCGCTGAATGCTACGCCCCGAACGCCGCGTCCCGCATACTCGACCCGGAAGAAAGGATTATCGAGATAGTCAATGTCTATTCAAAGAGCAGCTTCAACTTCGGCCCTTCCCTCCTGACATGGCTGCAGAGGCGCAAGCCTGATGTCTATGAGGCGATACTTGAGGCGGACAGGCTGAGTATAGGAAGATTCTCAGGCCACGGCTCTGCCATTGCTCAGGCATACAGCCACATGATACTGCCTCTTGCCAATAAACGTGACATGCGCACACAGATAATCTGGGGGATAAAGGATTTTGAGAAACGGTTCAAGAGGTTTCCCGAAGGCATGTGGCTTCCGGAGACCGCGGTCAATACAGAGACGCTTGAAGTGCTCGCTGAGCTCGGAATAAAGTTCACCATTCTTTCGCCTCGTCAGGCGCAAAGGATACGCAAAAGAGACACCCCGAATTGGCTTGATGTAAGCGGTGAAAGGATAGACCCGACGATGCCGTATCTCTGCATGCTCCCGTCAGGCAGAAGCATTAACATCTTTTTCTATGACGGCCCTATCGCGCAGGAGGTCTCTTTCGCGAACCTGCTGAAGAACGGCGAGGGCTTTGCCAACAAACTGCTCTCCGCATTTAACAGCCAGAGAAACCGGCCTCAGCTTGTGCATATCGCCACTGATGGAGAGAACTACGGGCACCACCACCGCTTCGGAGACATGGCGCTCTCTTACTGCCTGCATTATATCGAGTCAAACAGCCTCGCAAAGATAACAAATTACGGCGAGTATCTTGCAAAACACCCGCCGACACATGTAGTTGAGATATATGAAAACTCTTCATGGAGCTGCATCCATGGCGTTGAAAGATGGAGAAGCAGCTGCGGGTGCAACACAGGGATGCATCATGACTGGAACCAGAAGTGGAGAAGGCCGTTAAGGGACGCGATGGACAGCCTCAGGGACACTCTCGTTCAGGTTTTTGAGAATGAGGCGTCAAATTACTTTAAAGACCCGTGGGGCGCGAGGAACGGTTACATAGACGCGGTATTTGACAGGTCTGTGCCGAATGTAGAGAAGTATCTTGAAAGCCATGCGAGCAAAAAACTTGCCAAAGATGAAAAGGTGAAGGCCCTCGGCCTTCTTGAGATGCAGAGAAACGCCATGCTCATGTACACGAGCTGCGGCTGGTTCTTTGATGATGTATCAGGCATTGAGGGAGTTCAGATAATGCAGTATGCCTCAAGGGCTATGCAATACGCAGAGGACATCTTCGGGCTTAAACTTGAGCCTGAATACCTGAAGAAACTCGGCGAGACCCCGAGCAACGTCTTCGGGAACGCCGCAAAAGTCTATGACCTCTACGTAAAACCGGCAAGGACCGACCTGCTCAGGGTTGGCGCGCACTACGGCATCTCCTCCTTCTTTGAGAGATACAATTCACACATAGAGTTGTTCTGCTACCTCGCGGAAAACGTGGCATATAACAAAACAGAAGCAGGCAAGCTGAAGCTCGCCACCGGAAAGGCGGTCATACGATCCAATATAACATGGGAAGAAAAGACTATAAATTTCGCCGTGCTCCATCTCGGCGACCACAATATCAGCGGCGGGGCTGAAGATTTTATCGGGGATGAAGACTTCTCAGCCATGCAGAACGAGCTGCATACCGCGTTTGACAGAGGCGATATGCATGAGGTCATAAGGTTCATGGACAAGCATTTCGGCGGCAACATCTATTCGATCTGGCACCTCTTTAAAGACGAGCAGAGAAAGATCCTGAACCAGATACTGCGTCTGACATATGAAAGCATCGAGGCCTCCTACCGCCAGATATATGAGAACCACTACGCAGTAATGAACTTCTTTCACAGCCTGCACGTCAGGCTGCCAAGGCCTTTTGCAGCCGCAACAGAGTATATACTCAATACCGACCTTAAAAAGATCTTTGATACCGGGGAAGAACTTGACCTTGAGAAGCTGAAGAGTTTGGCGGATGAGGCTTTAAAATGGTCTCTGAAGATAGACTCCGCAACGATCGGCTTCTCGATCAGCTCATGGGTAAATAACCTCATGGAGAAACTCAGCCATGACCCTGAAGACCTGCGCCTCTTTGAATTGATAGATAACGCATTCAGGATACTGAACCCCTTATCACTGGCCATGGACCTCTGGAAGGCGCAAAACCTGTACTTCATGATCTCCAGAAAAACATACATCACCATGAAAGAGAGGGCCAAAGGCGGCGATGAATTCGCAAAGAGATGGGTAGAGGCATTTAGAAAGTTAGGCTATTATCTTCATATCAAGGTCACCTGATGAAACGCGGCAGCGGCATCCTTCTTCATGTCACATCCCTCCCTTCAGCCTATGGCATAGGAGACCTCGGGCCGGCTGCTTATTTATTCGCTGACTTTCTTGCTCAGGCAGGGCAGAGATACTGGCAGATACTCCCGCTGACCCCGATATGCCCGGCGTATGGAAATTCCCCTTACAGCAGTTTTTCCGCGTTTGCAGGAAATCACCTTCTGATAAGCCCTGAACTAATGGCAAGGGACGGCTTTCTCGCTGAGTCTGACATCCAAAACCCTCCGGCATTTCCCAAGGACAGGGTGGATTACAACAAAGCCGCTGAATACAAAGACGCGTTATTCAGCCTTGCCTTTGAAAAAATAAAAGATGCCCTGCTTCACCATCATGATTTCCAGAGTTTTTGCCGGGAGAACGCATACTGGCTTGATGACTACTGCCTTTTCGTTTCAATAAAAAAACACTTTAACGGCATCGACTGGAGCAGATGGCCTGAGGAACTGAAGGACAGAAATGAAGATGCTTTAAGTGAATGGGCAGGAAGATCAGGCGGCATGATATTGAAGTTGAAATTCCTGCAGTATCTCTTTTTCAGGCAGTGGCAGTCCTTGAAGAATCACTGCGAAGGCAGAGGCATAAAGATATTCGGGGACATCCCGATCTATGTAAATTATGACAGCTCGGATGTATGGGCAAACCCGGACATATTCACGTTGGATGAAGAGAAGAAGCCCTCGCTTGTCGCAGGCGTGCCTCCTGATTATTTCAGTGAGACAGGCCAGTTATGGGGCCATCCGCTTTATAACTGGGACGCGCTTAAAGAGAGCGGATACTCATGGTGGATAAAAAGGATAGAGCACAATCTGAAGCTCCTTCACCTCTTCAGGCTTGACCATTTCCGGGGTTTTGTCGGCTACTGGGCGGTTCAGGCAGGCGAGAAGACGGCTGTTAACGGAAGATGGATCGCTGCTCCTGCTGATGATTTCTTTAACACGCTCTTAAAACATCTGCCGCGACTACCCATCATTGCCGAAGACCTCGGTATCATCACCCCTGATGTGACAGAGATAATGAACAGGTTCGGGTTCCCCGGCATGAAGGTGCTTCTTTTCGCCTTCGGGGAAGATATTGCTGCCAACCCGTATGCTCCGCACAACCACGTCAAAAACTGCGTGGTCTACACCGGCACTCATGACAACAACACGATCAAGGGATGGTTCAAAAATGAGGTGGATGCTGAAGGGAAAAAGAGGATATCCGATTATATCGGCCATAAGGCATCATTAAGAACTATCCACAATGAGATCATCAGGATTGCCATGATGTCTGTCGCAGACACGGTTATCATCCCGATGCAGGATATTCTCGGCCTCGGTGAAAAAGAGAGGATGAACATACCCGGTATTACGTTAGGCAACTGGGAATGGAGGCTTTCAGCAGAACAGTTGACCCCTGCACTTATAAAACATATGAACGACATGGCCAAGCTGTATGGAAGGTCATCTGTATGATATTATGTATAATAATCCAATGTCATTCCGGCTTGTCCGGAATCTTTTCCTGATAAATAATAAAGAATGATTCCGGACAAGCCGGAATGACACAAAAAGGATAAGATATGGCGCATCCTAAAATTCTTGCGATAATCATGGCAGGAGGAAGAGGCAATCGGCTCTTTCCCCTCACATTCGAGCGTTCCAAACCGTCCGTGCCCTTCGGAGGGAGCTACAGGATAATTGACTTTGTCCTGAGCAACATGATCAATTCAAAGATATTCTCCAACTACCTCCTCGTCCAGTATAAGTCCCAGTCGCTCATCGAACACGTACGTGCGAACTGGGTTCTCTCTTCCGTTATCCAGGAACACTTCGTCACTGTCGTGCCTCCTCAGATGAGGCTTGGCCCCGACTGGTTTCTCGGCACCGCGGACGCTGTCTTTCAGAATCTGAACCTCATACGCCTTCATAAACCTGAGATGGTCGCGGTCTTCGGAGCGGACCACATATACCGCATGAACATACGGCAGATGATAGATTTTCATATGGAACATAATGCAGAGGTTTCAGTGGCAGCCAGGCCTGTCCCCATATCAGAGGGGAGCCAGTTCGGAATTATCGCCGCAGACCCTGACGGCAGAATAAGAAGTTTTGAGGAAAAGCCGGCAAACCCCACGCCCATATCCGATGACCCTGATAACGCATACTGCTCCATGGGCAATTATATCTTCAATACAGATACACTGATCGAGGCGTTGAGGGAAACGCATCAGAAGAAGGAATATGACTTCGGCTCGCATGTGCTGCCCAACCTTCTTAAAAACAATGCAAAGCTCTTTGCGTATGATTTTGCCGACAACATAATCCCCGGGACAAAGCCTTATGAAGAAAAAGGCTACTGGAGGGATGTCGGCACAATAAAATCCTTCTGGGACGCGCATCAGGATATGCTCGGAGAGAAACCGGCCTTTGAAATACAGAACGACCTCTGGCCCATACATCCGTCAAGAAGCGCTCTGCCTGCCGCAAAGATACTTGCCGGAGATATCACCAACAGCCTCATAGCGGAAGGCACTGTTGTGAAGAATGCCAGGATAATAAATTCCGTCATAAGGCGCGGCGCAGTCATAGAGGACGGTGTCGAGGTGAAGGATTCCATAATCATGGATCATGTTGTGCTCAAGAAAGGATGCAGACTGAACAAGGTGATAGTTGATTCATACAATGTTATCGAAGAAGATGTGCATATCGGCATCGGAAGCGAAAAACCATACTGGAGGGCTTACACCGACCCTTCCGGGATCACTGTAATCGGAAGCGAAAAACGGACTGCGATACTATGAAGGCGAAAAAATCATTCGAGCAGATGATCCTTGACTGGGAAGACTCTTTTGGCAACATGGTCACCATACACGACAATAACTACAATATTATCGCAGCCAACAGCTCAGCTAAAAAACTGCTTAAAACATCTTCATCTGAGATCTTAAAGAGAAAATGCTATGAGAATTACCACGGGAGCAATACCCCGCCGAAAGAATGCCCAAGCTGCGATTGCCTTAAAAGCGGCAAGCCTTCTATCGTAGAAATATTTGAACCTCACCTGAATATGTATCTGGAGATCAAGGCATTGCCGATATTCAACAGCGACAATTCCACAAAAGGTGTAATACACGTTGTGAGAGACATTACAACACATAAGAAGATGGAAAATGAGATCATAGAAAGAATGCGTGAACTTGAAGCATTTTATGATATGGCTATCAACAGGGAATTGAAGATGGCTGAGCTTAAAGTGGAGAATGAAAAATTAAGATCTGAATCTTATAATGGGGAATAATTAAATAAATGCGCCAAGTGATGTTATTATTAAATCAGTTCTAAAAAAGGAGGCAGACTATGCGCGTAATAGATATTCCACAAATTGAAAAATTAAGCATCCCTGAAAAGATCCTTCTTGTCGAAGATATGTGGGATAGCATATCTTCCGAGGAATCTGCCGTCCCTATACCTGAGAGCCACATGATGGAGCTGGACAGAAGGTCTGCAAGGCATAAGTCCAGTCCGGGAGGCCTTCTATCTCTGGATGAGCTTCGCAAAAAAATAGAATTAAGAAAATGACGTACACACTGCGGTTCCTTCCTGAAGTTGAAGAAGATGTCATCAACGGTTATTTTTGGTATGAATCAAAATCCAGAGGACTCGGTGAAGACTTTCTTCGTATGTTCTAT
Source organism: Nitrospirota bacterium (assembly GCA_016207885.1). Taxonomy (NCBI): domain Bacteria; kingdom Pseudomonadati; phylum Nitrospirota; species Nitrospirota bacterium. Next base: position 201,162 of record JACQZE010000004.1, read on the forward strand.
GCCTATGCAAATGAAATCCTATGGAATCTCCTGCATTACCCGAAAGTTTATCAGAACTTTAGGCGCCGTCTGCTCAGGCGATTCCCTTATGCTATCTATTTTGAGATTGAGAATGACCAGATTATTGTATTTGGGCTTTTTCATTGCGCGCGCAATCCGCAAGCCATAAATGCAGAACTCGAAAACAGAGAGAAATAACGTCTCCATGACTAATCATTCCGGTGTTTGTATTTCCGGTATTCATACAACTATACTTTTCATATTCCAGCAAATACGGCTGGCTGTATTAATTGATAGGTCACTGGAGAAATCCTGAGACAGGAACCTGAATGCACGATAAAGAAGCCACAGCGCGTATCAAGATCAACAAGTTGCTCGAAGCGGCAGGTTGGCACTTTTTTGCAGATGGCAAATCACCTGCCAATATCCAGCTCGAACCCAGCGTCACACTCAAGACGCAGGACCTCAGCGCGCTCGGCGATAACTTTGAAAAAGCAAACAAAGGCTACATAGATTTTCTTTTGCTTAATGAGAAAGGATTTCCCTTCATAGTGCTCGAAGCTAAGTCTGAGGACAAGAACCCGCTCGTCGGCAAGGAGCAGGCACGCAAATATGCCAAGTCGCAGAACTGCCGCTTTGTCCTCCTCTCTAACGGTAACCTGCACTACTTCTGGGATCTGGAGCGCGGCAACCCATACGTCATTACATCCTTCCCTACACCTGATTCAGTCATCGGCTACCAGCAGGTTATACCCAACCCGCAGCGGCTAATCGAGGATCAAGTCGAAGACGATTACATCGTGCTGACCCAGCGTCCGAACTATCAATCAGAAGCAGCATGGAAGAACGAGGCAGAGCGTCACGGCTACATCCAGGCAAACAAGCTGCGTTTCTTGCGCCACTATCAGTTGAAGGCAATTCATGCAATGCAGCTGGCAGTCAAGGATGGCAAAGATCGTTTTCTCTTTGAGATGGCGACCGGCACAGGCAAGACACTTACTGCCGCCGCAGTTATCAAGTTATTTCTCCGTTCGGGCAATGCCCGGCGTGTACTCTTTCTGGTTGACCGCCTTGAACTTGAGGATCAGGCCAAGAAGGCATTTGCAGCGTTGTTATCCGCTGACTTTCAGACAGTGATTTATAAAGAGAACCGTGATGACTGGCGGCGCGCTGAGATTGTTGTTACCACTGTTCAGTCGCTGCTCTTCAATAATAAATACCAGCGGCTATTCTCGCCGACTGATTTCGATCTGGTTATTTCTGATGAAGCTCATCGCTCCATCGGCGGCAACGCCCGCGCAGTGTTTGATTACTTCATAGGCTATAAACTTGGATTGACCGCAACGCCTCGCGATTATCTCAGGCGGTTTAATAACACCAACCCTTCTACCCGTGACCCGCGTGAGGCAGAGCGGAGGCTGCTGCTGGATACCTATCGTACCTTCGGCTGCGAGAACAGCCAGCCTACCTATCGCTACTCTCTGCTCAATGGCGTGAAGGATGGATTTTTGATTAACCCTACAGTGGTGGATGCCCGCACTGAGGTTACAACAGAACTTCTCTCTGAAGAGGGCTTCGTCGTCTCGTTTACCGACGATGCAGGTGAAGACCGGCAGGAGGAGTTCAAGCAGCGTGAGTTTGAGAAACGCTTCTTTTCGGATGCTACTAACCAACTATTCTGCAAAACCTTTTTGGAAAACGCTTTGCGCGATCCGGTCAGCGGTGAGATCGGCAAGTCAATAATTTTTGCCGTCAGCCAGAAACACGCTGCGAAGCTGGCGCAGATATTAAACCAGATGGCAGACCGCATGTATCCCGGCAAGTACCAGTCTGATTTTGCCGTGCAGGTCACATCACAGATTGCCGATGCGCAGCAGTTCACGATAAACTTTAGCAATAATAATCTGCTCGGCTCTGCCAACTTCTTGCCCGCTTACAAGACCAGCAAGGCGCGTGTCTGCGTTACTGTTGGCATGATGACCACAGGATATGATTGTACTGACATTCTTAATCTCGGCCTCTTCCGCCCGATCTTCTCGCCGACTGACTTCATCCAGATCAAGGGGCGGGGTACACGCAAGCATAACTTTCTCGAACAGCTTTTTGACGAAAGCATTAAAGACAGCGTGAAGGAGCCGCAGAAGTCTGCATTCAAGCTCTTTGACTTCTTCGCCAACTGTGAATACTTTGAAGAGGAGTTTAATTATGATGAGGTGCTGAAATTGCCACGGCCCCAAAAGGGTGGCGAAACCACTGGCGGAGACGGCCCGGTGGTGCTTGGCGGCACTTATGAGCACATAGGCGCTGATATTCTCTCAAGGATAAATGAAGCGACCATCGGCAACGAGGGGATGAGGATTGACCGCATGTTCTTCGAGAGATTCGAGGACACCGTGCGCGAGAATGAGATTGTTGCCGCTGCTGTCGAGGCAGGGCAATGGGATCGTGTCATTGACTATGTGAACCGCGAGGTCTTTGATAAACCGGAGGAATATTACACTCTCGACAAATTGCGCAAGGCCGCTGCCGTTGATCGGCGACTGACTCTGCGGGAGATTTTAGAAAAGATCTTCGGCCTCATTCCGAGTTTTAAATCTAAAGATGAACTGCTCGAAGAGGAGTTTGCCAAGTTCGTAGCAGATACCAAGCCCGATGAGGCTGAGTCTATTCAGGCTATCAAGACTTTTTTCAAGGCTTATGTCACCAGCGATCAGGTACGCCACATCATAGAAGAAAAGCAGTTCACTGATCTGGCAACAAATCCTGTCTTCTCTACGCGGGACTTTAAGGCTGTGCCGGAGAAGTACAGAACGCTGATTCCTGAATACGTCAAGGATTATGTTCCGTTGAATCAGTTTTCAGCATGAGGAGGTTTAATGAGCAAAACCAAGAAAGCGACCATTGAAGTACAAGGAACCGCCGTCACTGTTCTCTGCCAAGCCAGCGATGACTATATTTCCCTGACGGACATCGCCAAGCACAAAGAGCCGGATCGCTCGGATCATGTCATACAGAACTGGATGAGAAACCGAAATACCATTGAGTTTTTAGGTATATGGGAACGATTGCATAATGTCGTTTTTAAACCCCTCGAATTCGAGGGGTTTAAAAACAGGGCAGGGCTTAACAGCTTTGTCTTGACGCCGCGACAGTGGATAGAGGCTACAAATGCAATCGGGCTGACCTCCAAGTCGGGGCGTTACGGCGGAACTTATGCACACAAGGATATTGCCTTCGAATTCGCCTCCTGGATATCGGTCGAGTTTAAACTTTATCTAATTAAAGAATTCCAGCGTCTCAAAGAGGATGAAAACAGCCGGCTGTCGCTCGCCTGGAATCTGAATCGTACACTTTCCAAGCTCAACTACCACATCCACACCGACGCTATTAAAGCGCACCTGATTCCGGCTGCGGTTACGTCCTCGCAAGCTGCCATCACCTATGCTACCGAGGCAGATGTGCTTAATGTTGCTCTCTTCGGTCAGACAGCTAAGGAGTGGCGCGACTCTAATCCAAAGCTTGACGGTAACATGAGAGACTATGCAACAGTTGAACAGTTGCTGGTCTTGGCTAACATCGAAGGCATGAACGCCGAATTTATTCACATGGGCTTGCCACAAAGGGATCGTCTTAAACGCCTCAATCAGATTGCCATCCGGCAAATGGAAGTACTTACACTTAATTCAACTATAAAAAAACTTAAGGAATAATTTATATGCTTGATACCGACACAAAACGCCGGATAGATACCTGCCGTGACATCCTTGTGGGAAAAGTGCCTGATCCGAAATCACAGGTCGAGCAGATAACTATCGCACTCATCTACAAGTTCATGGATGACATGGATGCTGAGAGTGAGGAGTTCGGCGGCAAGCGTAAGTTCTTTGCCAAGGAGTTCGCCCGCTACGGCTGGGCCAAACTCATGCGCTCCGGCCTGGGCGGCCATGAGACACTGAACCTCTACGCCGAGGCCATTGCCAAGATGCCGGAGAACCCCGGTATTCCGCCTCTCTTCCGCGACATCTTCAAGAACGCTTATCTGCCATATCGCGACCCGGAAACGCTCAAGATGTTTCTGAAGGTCATTGACGAGTTTAAATACGATCACAGCGAACGCCTCGGCGATGCGTTCGAGTATCTGCTCTCTGTGCTCGGCTCTCAAGGCGATGCCGGACAGTTCCGCACGCCACGCCATATCATTGATTTCATGGTAGCCATAATTGACCCGAAGAAGACCGAGACCATACTCGACCCGGCATGCGGCACAGCCGGTTTCCTGATCTCGTCATACAAGCACATTCTTCAAGCTAATACTGACAAGAAGGGTAATAGTAAACTTACACCTGATGAAAAGGGCCGCCTTGCAAATAACTTCAAGGGATATGACATCTCGCCCGATATGGTGAGGCTGTCATTGGTGAACCTGTATCTGCATGGCTTTCCAGCTCCGCATATTTACGAGTACGATACTCTTGCCAGTCAGGATCGCTGGAATGATTACGCTGATGTCATCCTCGCCAATCCGCCCTTCATGTCACCGAAGGGAGGTATCATGCCCCACAAACGCTTCACGGTGCAGTCCAAACGTAGCGAGGTGCTGTTCGTGGACTATATGGCCGAGCACCTCACTCCAACAGGACGCGCCGGTATCATCGTGCCAGAGGGGATCATTTTCCAGAGCCAGACAGCCTACAAGCAATTGCGCAAGATGCTGGTGGAGGAGTTCCTCGTCGCCGTAGTCTCTTTACCGGCAGGTGTGTTCAATCCTTATTCCGGCGTCATGACCTCGATACTGATACTCGACAAGTCGCTGGCCAGGAAGACAAACACCATCGCCTTCTTCAAAGTTGAGAATGACGGCTTTGGTCTTGGCGCACAGCGGCGCGAGATTGATAAGAACGATCTGCATGCCGCCGTCGAAGCCATTCAGGCATTTCGTCATTCCCGCGCAAGCGGGAATCCAGATAATTTTGATATAGATAAATACCGTAATGTGCTGGTAGTGGAGAAAGAAAAGATAGCTGCGAATGGAGAGTATAACCTAAGTGGTGAGCGGTATTCGCAGGGGAAATTACGATCAGCACTCTTCCCATATATTCCGCTTGGTGAGGTGGCGATTGTTGATTGGGGCAACACCGATCTCACAAAGAGTTCGTATGTTGGAAATGGCCAGTATCTGGGTGTTTCTGCAGCAGGTTGCGACGGAAGAATGAATCATGCCGAACACCAAGTAGGAACATTAGTTCTTTCTGCAATCGGAGCTAACTGTGGGCGCATGTTTTTTCCAGAGAGCGAATTCACCGCGATCAAGAATACGATGACGATTAAACCGTATTCTGACCGGCTTGAACCGTTGTATTTGTTTCATCTTCTATCGAAATTGACCTTTCCAAAACGCGGTGGTGGGCAGCCGTTCATCACGAAGGGAGATGTCGTCGAACTCCAAATCCCCGTGCCACCGCAGGATGTGCAGAAGGAGATCGTGTCGGAGATCGAGGGCTACCAGAAAGTCATCAACGGCGCCCGCGCCGTCCTTGACAACTACCGCCCCCACATTCCAATCCACTCCGACTGGCCAATGGTACGTCTTGGGGATATTTGTTCTCTGGACGGAACGATTACAACAGATGTGAACCTCGCACTTCCTTACATCGGTGCTGACAGCATCGAATCAAACACGGGTAAGCTCCTGAAGACAGAGACGGCTCAGGGCCAGCGGGTGAATGGCCCAGTCTATGAATTTGCTGGTCAGCGACTACTCTACAGCAAGATTCGGCCTTACCTCAACAAGCTAACTGTTGTTGATCTTCACGGGTATTGCAGCTCCGACATGTATCCTCTGCTTCCAAATAGTGCCAAAGTTCAGATCACATATTTGGCGACATACATGCTATCGGACACTTTCAATGAACGCATTCGCGGCTACTATGAGCGAGCCAGCATTCCTAAAATCAATCGGGCTCACCTGTTCGGGATTGAAATTCCCCTCCCGCCCCTTACTACGCAGCAAGCCATCGTCGCCGAGATCGAAGCCGAGCAGACGCTGGTCACTGCCAACCGCGAATTGATCACCCGCTTCGAGAAGAAGATCCAGGCTACTCTCTCCCGCGTCTGGGGAGAAGATGAACCGGTCCCGGCGGAGGCTTGAGCCTGTTAATCCAATCCATTGATCTAAAAGTTCTTCACCCTCTCTCAAACTCCTCCTCAGCCTCCTTCAAAAGCGCCTCTGGGCGATCAATCTTAAAGGCCGGGGTCGTCAAAGGGGCCGTTAATGAGCCTTGTATGAAAAGATGACTTCATATAAAATTATGTGGTAACTAGTTATATAATACATAACGCCACAGGATCCTGAAAATAAGCGGCAGTTTAAAATTTAATATAAATCCGCGCACTGGAGAATTTATATGCCTGAATTAAGAAAAGACCCTATATCAGGAAGATGGGTCATCATCTCGATAGAAAGAGGCAAAAGGCCCTCTGACTTTCCTAAACGCATAGCAGTTCCGAAAGGCGGCTTCTGCGCCTTCTGCGAAGGCAATGAGCGCACCACCCCGCCTGAGATATTTGCCATAAGGCCGAACGGCGGAGAACCGAATTCTCCGGGATGGACATTGAGGGTCGTTCAAAACAAATTCCCCGCCCTGCGCGCTGAAGGTGAACTGGACAAGACAGGCGAAGGGATATTTGACAAGATGAACGGCATCGGGACGCATGAGGTCATTATAGAATGCCCGGATCATAACAGCACGCTGTCAACAATGCCTTTAAGATATATTGAGGATGCGCTTCAGGTCTTTGAGAACAGGATAGCCGAACTTAAGAAAGATCCCCGCTTCAAGTATGTCCTCATCTTTAAGAACGAGGGCGAAGATGCAGGCGCATCTCTTGAGCATACGCACACCCAGCTTATAGCCCTGCCTGTCATACCTCATCTGGTGCAGGAAGAGATCGAAAATGCCAAACATTACCATACCTACAAGGAACGTTGCATCTTCTGCGACATAATACATCAGGAAGCAGCCTATAAAATAAGGGTCATATCTGAAAATGAAGATTATGTCGCCATCGCCCCTTTTGCCGCCAGCTCGCCGTTTGAAACAATGATCCTGCCCAAAAAGCATGAATCCAAATTCCTGCACAACGGCAATACAAATCTGCTGGCGCAGATACTTCAGAAGACGCTTAAACAGATAGACAGTGTCCTTGACCTGCCTTCTTACAATATGATGCTCCACACCTCACCGTACAACAATGAGATAAACGATTATTATCACTGGCACATTGAGATAAAGCCCAAACTCACAAAGATAGCGGGTTTTGAATGGGGCTCAGGATTTTATATAAACCCGACACCACCTGAAGAAGCCGCGAAATTCATGAGGGAAGCAGAGATCAGTTAGACCTTTTTTAATTGAATGTTTGTTATTTAGTGTCATTCCGGCTTGTCCGGAATCCTTCCGTAAAGATTCCGGACAAGCCGGAATGACAGAAATCAGGAACTGTGGCAAAGGCCACAGGGTGAATATATATGAAGATACTTATCGCGTCACCGGAAGCGGTGCCATTTGTAAAGACCGGCGGGCTTGCAGATATTGCGGGAACGCTGGTTAATGAATACAAAAAGATGGGCCTGGAGCCGGCTGTCATCCTGCCTCTTTACAGGGAGATCAAAAAGACCTCACACGCCATGAACATCAAACCTCTCAAAAAAGAGATAGCTGTGCCAGTCGGCGGCGGGATTGAAAAAGGAATGTTGTGGAAAGGCACCACGCCTGAAGGAGCTGACGCGTATTTTATTGAGAATGAAAAATATTACGACAGGGATGAATTATACTGCACTCCCGCAGGGGACTATCCTGACAACGCCTCGCGCTTTATCTTCTTCAGCCGGGGCACGCTCGAGGCATTAAAGGCGTTAAACCTGAGCCCGGACATCATTCACTGCAATGACTGGCAGACAGCCCTGATACCTGTCTACCTGAAAAAATTTTACAGGAACGGTTTTCCAAAGACAGCGGCTCTTCTGACTATCCATAATCTTGGTTTCCAGGGGATATTCCCCAAATCAGATATGCCTCTCACCGGCCTGGGATGGGAGATGTTCAATATGAATGAGCTGGAGTTCTACGGAAAGATAAACTTCCTCAAGGCGGGGATCATATTCTCTGATATTATTACCACGGTAAGCAGGACATACGCGCAGGAGATACTTACCCCGGAGCACGGCTTCGGGCTGGAAGGCGTCCTGAGAGAACGTAAAGATGACCTTTACGGGGTCATCAACGGGATAGACCTGGATTACTGGGAGCCTTCAAAAGACAAGTTCATCCCTGCCAATTACAGCAGTAAAGACCTTTCAGGCAAGGCGATATGTAAAAGATCCCTTCAGGCCGAACTGGGGCTGCCGGTGAACAGTTCACCGCTCATCGGGCTGGTCTCAAGGCTCTCATCACAGAAAGGGCTTGACCTTGTAACAGACGCCATGGGCGAGATCATCAGGTCAGGCGCACAGATAGCTGTCTTAGGCAAGGGAGACGAGTTCTTTCAAAATGCGTTGCTGGAATGCCGTAAGAAATACCCGGGGCACCTCTCTGTGACGATAGGATTTGAAGAGGCGCTCGGGCATAAAATATACGCGGGCTCGGACATCTTTCTGATGCCTTCAAGGTACGAGCCATGCGGACTGGGGCAGCTTATCGCGCTTCTCTACGGCTCCGTGCCTGTTGTCACAAAAACCGGGGGGCTTGCGGATACGGTCTCTGAATACGCATCCTCACAAGGGACAGGTACCGGATTCCTCATGAACAGATGCTCTTCCGAAGAGCTGCTGAAAACACTTCAAAAGGCTATGGAATTATATTATGATAAGAAAGAATGGAACAAGATCGTGAAGAACGCGATGTCGCAGGATTTTTCCTGGCGCCAGTCAACTGAAAAATATGTATCTCTGTATAAAAAAGCCTTAAAAGCGATAACTTAATATCATGCCGGAGATAAAAGAAAAACATGACCCGGTCTTTGACCTGCCTGAGATAGATATCTTAAGGAAAGTCAGTCAGATCATCAGTTCCACTTCTGACCTCAACAATCTTCTGGGCATAATAGCGCAAACAATAGCAAACACATTTAATAATGACCTGTGTTCGATCGGTCTCATCAAACCGGGGACGCGTTTTGTCTGCGTTGAAGCTACAAATCATGCCGAGAACAAACCAACTACATCATTCTGCCTGACCGCTGACAATAACAGGATCATCGAAAAGATCATGACAGAGCAGCAGCCTCTGGTAATACCTGATATAAGAAATGAGCCTGATATTAAAGTCCTCCTGAGGCCCGGGGGAGATATGTACCTTTCTCTCATAGCGATCCCGATAATGAGGGATTCCAAAGTAGAGGGGATCCTTATGCTTCAGAACAGGGCCGCCTGTTCTTACAGCATGGAAAAGATCAGCCTCCTTACCATTATTTCGCACAATCTTAACGTCGCTTTAAAGAATGCCGAGCTATATGAAAATGTCAAAACCCAATTTGACGAGTTGAAGGTGATCCATGAAATCGGCAAGGCGATAACATCGATCCTGGATATAGATGAGCTTCTGCCGTATATATGCAGGGAGGTATCACATCTCTTCAGCGCAAAAGGCTGTATCATCAGGCTTATTGAAGGTGAATTGCTTAATATAAAGGCCTCTTACGGATTGCCTGAAGAGATAAAGCAGGAGATGTCTCTGCGCCTCGGCAACGGCATAGCAGGACATGTTGCCCTGACCGGCGAACCGATGATAGTAGACAACGCCCGTCAGATGCCTGAAAACCTGCGTGTGCCGGGGATAGAAGCAACCTCTGTGCTTTGCGTCCCGCTGATCGTCGGCAAAAACATCATTGGAACCCTGGGGCTTTACAACAAAAAAACCGAGTGGGGGCCGGCGACTTTTACAGAAGAAGAGTTAGGCAGGCTGGTGACATTCGCCTCTGCCTCATCTGTCGCGATTGAGAACGCGAGGCTGTACAGGAAAGAGCTCGAAAGAGAGAATGATATGCTGAGCCTTTACCTTGAGGTCACCCAGACAAAAGACTATCTTAAAAGCCTTATAGACAACTCGCCCGACGCCATTGTCATTTCAGACATCAACGGCATAATCACATCATGGAACAAGGGGGCTGAAAAGATATATTTATATACCGAAGATGAAGCATTGGGGAAATTCCTTCCCATGGTCCCTGAATTCCTTGCGGAAGAGGAAAAGAGCAACATAAAGAAGATCCTTCAGAAGCAGACATTGAGCGACATAGAAACAATAAGGCAAAAAAAGAACGGAGAGTTCATAGAGGTCAGCCTTACGCTCTCACCGGTGCTCGACTCATACGGAAACATCACCGGCATAAGCGGGATCTCCAGGGATATATCCGAGAAGAAAAGAGTTGAAAAAGAATTAATAAAAAAGAATAGCGAGCTCTCAAGACTGTTCATAATGAGCTCTGCCGTAAAAAGCACTGTCAAACTGGAGAAACTTGGGAAGATGGTCCTCTCAGCCGTCACAATGAGCGACGGCCTGGGATTCAACAGGGCCATCCTCTTCCTTATCGACAAAGAAAAAAATTCCCTAAAGGGAGAAATGGGCGTAGGCCCTGCAAGTTTTGATGAGGCCAGGGAGATATGGCAATCCCTGAGCGGCAAGAGCCTTGAAAATATTATCACCGAGATCGACAGCGATATCCAGCCTAAAGAATCAGCTTTTGACAGGCAGTGCCGGAGTTTTATTATTGACCTTGACAAGGATTCTGTCTTCAGCCGCTGCATAAAGAAGAAGATCTACTGCAATGTTACAGACCCTGAGGCTGAAACCCGATCCTCCCCGGAGATGATCCGGCAGCTGATGACAAGGGCGTTTGGCGTGATACCTCTGCTTTCAGGAGGCGACGCCATAGGCATGATATGGGTTGACAATCTATTTTCAGGAAAGCAGATCAAAGATGACGACCTTCAGTCATTGATGATATTTACCAGCCACATCGTCTCAGCTATAGAAAATGCAAGGCTGTTTGAAAATGTCTCGCTTGCAAGGGCTGAACTCAAGAATATTTTTGAATCAATAACTGACATGGTCTATTTTACTGATAAGGACTGCGTTATAAGACGAATAAACCAGGCGGTAATAAATAAACTGGGGAAGAGCGAAGAGGAAATTATAGGCCAAAAATGCTTCGAGATGTTTCACGGGAAAGAGGAACACAGCCTCTTTTGTCCGCATATTAAAACCATGACCTCGCATGAGCCGTCTATCGAGGAGATCGACGACCCGTACCTTGGCGGAACCTTTGTGATATCAAGCTCCCCCATTTTTGACTCATCAGGGACGTATGCCGGGACAGTGCATGTCGCCCGTGATATCACAGAGCTTAATACACTTAGGGATAAAGTCACCTCTTCAGAAAGAATGGCGGCTCTTGGGGAACTGGCTGCAAAGGTCGCGCATGAAATAAGGAATCCGCTTGTCTCGGTAGGCGGCTTCGCAAGAAGGCTGCTGAGCAGCACCGGGGGCGAGGCGCATGAGTTTGCGAATATCATAGTAAATGAGGTCACCAGGCTTGAATATATACTGAAGGAGATACTGGGATTTGTTAAAGGCCCTGTAGTAACAAAAAGCAGCATGGATATAAATTCAGTATTAAAAGAGACTATAGATTTCATCAAACCTCAGGTCAATGAAAACGGGAATGAGATCATTGATCTTCTTTCAGAGACTCCCATGATGGTAGTTATGGACAAGAACGGCATAAAAGAAGCGATGCTGAACATTATTACTAACGCAAATAATGCGACTGAAAACGGGACCATCACAATAAGAACATGCTGTAATAACAATGAAGCTCTGATCGAGATTTCAGATTCAGGATGCGGGATCAGGCCTGAAGAACTCAATCATATATTCAATCCTTTCTATACAACAAGGCCTGACGGCACAGGGTTAGGCCTTTCGGTAACAAATAAAATAATCCGGGAACATAACGGAAGGATAGAGGTTGAAAGCCATTTCCATGGCTCCGGTGAAACAGATGGGGAAAAAGGATCCGCTTTCAGGGTATATTTCCCATTAGATATGGGCCATACTGATCATTAAGGGACATAATTAACAGCTGAATATAAATTAACATTTTAAGAGGGGGAGAGGCATGAAGATTTTAATTGTTGATGATGATATAAATATCAGGCGCCTTTATAAACTGGAGTTTGAAGAAGACGGCTATGAAGTCATTGTGGCGGATACGGGAGCAAACGGCCTGAAGTTGTTTGAAACAGAAAAACCCGACATAGTGACCCTGGACATCCTTATGCCTGACATCGACGGGATAAATCTTTTAAGGAAGATGAAAGAGATAAATCCCAAGACTCCCATTATCATGTCAACAGCCTATGATTACAGAGATGACTTTGCGCTTTGGGCATCTGAAGCATATATTGTCAAATCAGCGGATCTTGATGAACTGAAGAGCACCATAAAAAAACTCCTTCACAAAGATTAAAGCCTGTATTTGCGTATGATGCGCAATGAAATATTGATTTTTTTACAGGGGCGGCCAGGCTTCAGGTTTACAAAACAAGCCGTAATCAAGTATATTTTAAAGCTGGATAACTTGTATTCTTTCTTTTTATTGAACAAGTAATGTTATGGAGAGGTGGCCGAGTAGGTCGAAGGCAGCCGCCTGCTAAGCGGTTGTGGGGGTAACACCCCACCCAGGGTTCGAATCCCTGCCTCTCCGCCATTATTTCAACTATTAAAACAAAGGAGCTTTGCCATGAAAAAAATAATCATACTAATCATTGCGGCAGCATTTATCGTTTCAGTTACAGCCTGCCAGAAGAAAAAAGAAGAGGCCGCGAAACCTGAGGCCGGATCTTCAGGGCCGATAATTGCAGACCAGTCATCAACCCCTGTAGAAAAGAATGCAATCCCTAAAGAGTTTCAGGTCGTTGTTCCCGGCCCTGTAAAGAGCGGCTGGACAGATGTCGTGCTGATCCTTCAAGACAGGAAAATGGGTAAAGAGAAGGAGTATAAGGTCAGGATAGGAGAGAAGCTTAATGTGCCGGACTCAGACCTTGTGGTGCAGGTAGGCCCGTTTTTACCGGATCTTACAATTGCCGGCAGTGTCATCACTTCCGCTTCAAATGAAGCTAAAAACCCTTCAGTAGGAATAGTGGTTTATGAAAAAGGATCTCAGATATTCCCTCAGCAGGGGAAGGAATGGGGATGGCTCTATGCCAATCTGCCTGAAATTCATGCGTTAGAACACGAGCGTTTTGGATTGATCCTGAAAGAAGGCGTAAAAAAATAGGCCTGAACAATATCAAATGCGCCCATAGCTCAATTGGATAGAGTGTCTGACTACGGATCAGAAGGTTGGGGGTTCAACTCCTCCTGGGCGCACCATCTTTCCTGCCTGCCTAAGAAAAAGACCTGAATAAATAAGATGAGTTAAGCCTCTTTATCACTATCCCTTCTGTCGCAATGCCTTTTTTCCTCACCCGAAAAAACATTCGGATTGTCATAGGTCGCTTTCCTTATCATGAACATCTTTTTCAGCATGTACCCTATTGCTATCCATGTTAAAGCAAAACTGACAAAGATCAACCCTGTTATAAACTGGACATAATCAAAAACCGCATGCACAGTCTCCGGCGCTTCCGCATGGATGACCTGAAATACATTGATCATCATTGAACTGCTGTTAGGCCCCATAAGAGCGTATGTGCCAATCATTAAGAATAGCACCGCTGAAAAATTCAATAACCAACGCATGTTTACTGCCTCCTTTTCTTAAAGTTTATTGCTGGTGCTTATTCAGGTTTCACCGAGTCGCCGACAGATATCTCTTCTTTTTTTGATACTACCATCGCCTCAGATGAATTGGTATCCACTTTAATGGCCTTGCCAGAAGCTATCTTTCTGCCCCCCTTATAAATCCCGAAAACATCCCCCGGTTTTATCTTATCGCCGCTGCCGAGAGAGATTGAAATATTTATCCCGTCAACATAAGTCACAAGCCCCTCTTCTTCAACATGCGCGGGCGCAGCCGCCTTTGCCGTTACAATCGACTCTATCAGATATATTCTCTTCGCCTGATCCTCTATCATCCTCTTGTTGTTGAATATCTCTTTCTGAAGTTCATTATTGTCTTTATCGTGAAGGCTCCTCAATTCTGCGATACCTGACTGCGCCCCGTCGCCTGCGCCCTTGATCTCAGACTCCAGTACCCGGCCCTCATTTTTGATCTCCTGCCTCAATTCCTGCCTTAATTCCTGTTTGGCCGCGTCAAGTTGTTCCCTGAACTCTGCCCTCAGTTCCATCTCTGACGCTTTCAACCTCGCCTCATCGATACCGGGAGTTGCGCAGCCTGATAAGATAACTGAAAGAAAAATCACTGTGACCCAACCGCTTCTCATACGGCATAATCCTCCTCGATTGATAAAAAACAGAGCCCGGCGGTGCCATCGGCCGCCTGCATCTATATATATCATTATGCTACATTAATAGAGTCTCTTCAAGGAAACCTTTATTCATGACCGAGCCGGACGAATATTACATGGGCCTTGCCCTAAAAGAAGCTGAAAAGGCCTTTGAGAAAGATGAGGTGCCTGTCGGCGCGGTTCTTGTAATAAATGACAGAATAATCGCCTCTGCTCATAACCTTAGAGAAGCTGAAAACGACCCTACCGCGCATGCGGAACTGCTGGCGATAAAAGAAGGCGCGAGAACGAACAACGGATGGCGGCTTAACGAAGCAACGCTTTATGTGACAAAAGAGCCGTGTGTAATGTGCGCCGGGGCGATGATCAATGCTCGCCTGGGCAGGCTTGTTTACGGATGCAAGGATACGCGATACGGGGCATCCGGAAGCATCTACCATATAACAACAGACCCTGCGCTCAATCACCGCGTTGATGTAAGGCCGGGAGTTCTTGAAGAAGATTGCGGTGAAATGCTGAAAAGTTTTTTCCAAAAGTTGAGAGTCAGAAATCAGAAGTTTACAGTTAAAAGCTGAAAGTTATTGTTTTATTGGAGAGGTGCCAGAGCGGTTGAATGGGGCGGTCTCGAAAACCGTTGTGGGGGCAACCTCACCCAGGGTTCAAATCCCTGCCTCTCCGCCATATTCGAGTTGAAAAGTTGAAAAGTTGAAAATTAAAAGCTAAAAGGTATAAGGTATATAGCATTAATTAACCTTTCAGCTCTATACCATAAACCCTGTTTTATTGGAGAGGTGTCCGAGTGGCCGAAGGAGCACGCTTGGAAAGCGTGTGTACGGCAACGTACCGTGGGTTCGACTCCCACCCTCTCCGCCATAAAAGAGCGAAAAAGTTTAAGCTGACAGGTATAATATAAACAATAACAAGACGTTAACTTTTCAGCTATTCACTATTATCGTTATTGATTTTGTCGGGTCTTCGGGCCCTGTGCAACAGCGTACTGTGAACCCCGCCAGGTCCGGAAGGAAGCAACGGTAAGCGGCTATTCTGTGTGCCGCAGGATCACCTGAAGGCCCGGCATTATTAACTGAAAGACCACAACCAACTCCTTGATTTTACATTTATATTTAAAACTATGAGTTATATAGTCCTCGCACGAAAATGGCGTCCGCAAAACTTTGAAGACCTTATCGGACAGGAGAATGTCGCAAAGACCTTTAAGAATGCCATCCTGCAAGACAGGATCGTCCATGCGTATCTCTTCTCAGGCCCCAGAGGGATAGGAAAGACATCAAGCGCAAGGATCCTTTCCAAGGCCCTCAACTGCACGAACCGGATTGAAGGCGAACCATGCGGCAAATGCGAAAACTGCAAAGCCATAACTTCAGGGGCATCGGTTGACGTATTTGAAATAGACGGCGCGTCAAACACAGGTGTAGACGATGTCAGAGACCTGAGAGACGGGATAAAGTATGCTCCCTCAAGCGGGAAATACAAGATATACATTATCGACGAAGTTCATATGCTGAGCACCCAGGCATTTAATGCCCTCTTAAAGACGCTTGAAGAACCGCCGCCGCATGTAATATTCATATTCGCAACAACCGAAGCTAAAAAGATACCAGCAACCATTCTCTCACGGTGCCAGCACCATCTCTTCCGCAAGATACCTAAAGAGCGGATAAAGGCGCAGCTGAAAAATATCGTTGAGGCGGAAAAGATAAACATACAGGATACACCTCTGGATATGATAGCAAGGGCGGCAGACGGCAGCATGAGAGACGCGCTCACGCTGCTGGATCAGGCTGCTTCATTCAGCGACGATGTATCAGAAAAAGACCTTCAGATGCTGCTCGGGCTGCCGGAGATGGATGTCATATCAGGCCTTTCCGAAGCCATTCTTGACGGCGACATAACCGCCACCCTGTCAATAGTTAAAGACCAGACCGACAGAGGCTATGACCTCAGGTCTCTTACAAAAGAACTGCTTGAGCATTTCAGGAATCTTGCCATCGTTAAGGTGACCCAGAATGCCGAAAATTTTCTCGACTTCAGTGAGGACGAGGTTAAAGTCCTCAGAAAGCAATCTGAAAAAGTCGGGATAGAGCCGCTTACATTGATACTTACAGAACTGCTCAGGCTTGACGGAGAAGTGAAAAGCGCAATGAACCCCAGATACACGCTTGAGCTCGGCCTCCTCAGGATGTCGTTCGTAAAGGGAATGACATCAATTGATGCCGTGATCAGGATGCTGAATGAGACGCCCGGCTCACAAGATACGGCAACAGAAGGAAGACCGGAAATAAAAACAGCGGCTCCCTCTGAAAAAAAAAGTGTAAAGACTGAAAGTCCCGATCTGGAATATAAAACCACGCTGCATGACAAGGTTCCTGCCGCTTCATACGAAACAGCATCGCTTGAGAAAGAAGGGCTCTGGAATAGCGTTGTTGAACACTTTGATGCTGAAGACCACACCCTTGCGTGCAAGCTCGCCGAGGCCAGGGCTGTGGATCTCACGGCAAAAGAGCTTGTGATAGGCTTTAACGGCGGGATGTCGCTGCTGTCAGACTCTATTAAAAAGAATTCATCAAGCATAGAAGCTATCTTGAAAAAACTTGCAGGGAAAAGACTGAAGCTGAGTATAGTGTCTCTTGCCGCAAAAAAGACTGATAATAAAACCGTCATGATAAAAGAGAATGTACTCTCCGAACCGCTGGTTCAGGATGCCATGAAGATATTCAACAGCACGATACTGGAAGTAAAGTCACTCGAGAGTGAAAGTCCTGATGGAACATAATAATATATAATTTCCCCTCTTAGGCAAAGAGGGGTCAGGGGAGATTTTAATATTAATTATAAAATCCCCCTAACTCCCCCTTTTACAAAGTGGGACAATAGTAAACAGGAGGATACAATGTCAAAGAAGATGCTTGGGGATATGATGAAGCAGGCGCAGAAGATGCAGCAGGAGATGGCAAGGATACAGGAAGAGGCAAAGAAGAAGACCGTTGAGGCCTCTGCAGGCGGCGGCATGGTTGTCGTGACAGCCAGCGGCGCAATGGAGATAGTCTCTGTCAAGATAGAGAAGGATGTGGTAAACCCTGATGATATAGAGATGCTTCAGGACCTTATAATCGCCGCCTCAAATGAGGCACTCCGCAGGGCGCAGCAGATGGTCAATGAAGATATGGGAAAACTGACCGGAGGAATGAAGCTCCCCGGCCTCGGAGATATATTCGGTTAATGAGCATCAATATAGTAGAAAACCTTGTTACTGAGCTCATGAGGCTCCCGGGCATAGGAAGAAAAACCGCCCAGCGCTTATCTTTCTTCATTATGGGCATGCCGGATAATGAAACGCGCTCTATGGCTGACGCCATAATCATGATAAAAGAGAAGGCACGCTTCTGCAGCCGGTGCTTCAGCGTCACAGAAGATGAGATGTGCCATATATGCAAAGACCCTTCAAGAGACAAGAGCAAGATATGTGTAGTCGAGGAGCCGAGCAACCTCATTGTCATTGAAAACGCCCGGATATATAACGGGCTCTATCACGTCCTGCTTGGAGCGCTCTCACCTATTGACGGCATTACCCCTGACAAGCTCAAGATCAGCGAGCTTATTGAGAGAGTGAGATCAGGCGGCATATCTGAAATCATAATAGCAACCAACCCGAATACAAAGGGCGAGACAACCGCGCAGTACATCACCCGTGAATTAAAGCCCCTTGGAGTTAAGCTCTCCAGAATAGCATACGGCCTCCCCATCGGCGGAGATATAGAATTCGCCGACGAGGTAACGCTTGCAAAATCACTTGAGGGAAGAAAAGAATTATAAAGTAACTCCGGCAGGACGTTAGCCGATATAGGTCAATATAATATCAGCCCCGATCGCCATGAGTGACAGGAGAAATATAATAAGGTAGTTTATGTTCTCAGGCGACCGTTTTATGGATGACAGGAGGTAAACAAGAACTTCACTCTCCTCTTTAGAAAGGCATGCCCCGGACTTTACTTTTTCAATCAGTTGAAAATCATCAACAGCCTTTTTTCTCTTTACAGTTATACGGAATCTGTGAAAGAAGAAGGCAAAATTCCCCAGGACAGCAAAATACCATACCGGCCTGACCCATGAAGGATAAAGATGCTCAATAACGATGATTATCCTGAAGGCTGATGAAGCCAGCAGCCCGATAATAAATACACCGTACATCGCGTAATTTGAAGACATGACAGGTTTCTCTCTATTCATGAAGATGATTATAACATGGGGACTTGATTGGCTTAAAATAATGATATAATCTTTCCATAGACCTGCAAATATATAATGCGTAAACAGAGATGGCCCAGGAAAACAGGCGTAAACAGATCCGTTGAAGAGATAATCAGGGGGTTGAAGAAGAACATCCCTGCTGACAACGGCTACAGAGAGATGTCGCTGAAGATCCACGGGCTGATATGCGCAAAGTGCGGCAGAGAGTTCGAGGACAAGGACAGAAATCTCCTGACCGTTCACCATAAAGACGGGAACCACAATAACAATCCGCCGAACGGCTCTAACTGGGAAAACCTCTGCGTCTACTGCCATGAGGACGAGCACAGCAGAGGGCTGCTTGGCGGCTATTTGAGCGGAGAAAAGAGAGATGGTAAGACTTAAATTAGGATTTAATGCTAAAATTACGGCTGTCAAGATGAAAAATCCAAATATTGCAGTATATAAAAGGAAATAGAGAAATGGGATCATTTGAAGAATTAGGCCTCTCTGAGGAGACCTTAAAAGTATTAAAGCAGAAGGGGTTTGAAGAACCGACCCCGATCCAGATAAGCACCATACCGGCGATTCTTTCCGGGATAAAGGATGTTGTAGGCCAGGCCCAGACAGGGACGGGAAAGACAGCAGCCTTCGGCCTTCCGATGATAGAACTCCTTCCTGAAAGGTCAAAGAATGTCCAGGCCCTTGTACTTACGCCTACAAGAGAGCTTGCCATACAGGTGGCCGAAGAGATCAATTCATTAAAAGGCAAAAAGAGGCTGAGCATTATCCCTGTCTACGGCGGGCAGTCTATCGAACTTCAGTTAAAGAGCCTTAAGAAAGGCGTTGATATAGTCGTAGGCACGCCCGGCAGGATAATGGACCATCTGAGGCGCAGGACATTAAAGGTGGATGAAATATCCTTCCTTGTGCTGGATGAGGCTGATGAGATGCTGAACATGGGCTTTCTTGATGATGTAATAGAGATCATGCAGTACACCGGAAGCGAGAAACGCACCATGCTCTTTTCAGCTACGATGCCGGCTGAGATAATGCAGATCGCCAAGAAGCACATGGGCGAATATGATGTCTTTAAGGTATCCAAAGGACAGCTTACGGTCAGCAAGACAGACCAGATATATTTCGAGGTGGCCGCTGCGAACAAGTTCGAGGCGCTCTGCAGGATCATTGATATTGAGGAAGACTTTTACGGCCTTGTCTTCTGCAGGACCAAGATCGATGTTGACAATGTCTCCAGCCACCTTATCGAGCGCGGCTATGACGCTGACGGACTGCACGGCGACATGTCGCAGGGGCAGAGAGAGAAGATACTGAACAAGTTTAAAAAACGCCAATCCAATATCCTTGTCGCCACCGATGTCGCGGCAAGGGGAATAGATGTCCATGACCTGACTCATGTAATCAATTACGCGCTTCCGCAGGATCCTGAATCATATGTGCACAGGATCGGCCGCACAGGCAGGGCAGGCAAAGAGGGCATAGCAATAACCTTTATCACGCCGTCAGAGTACAGCAAACTCCAGTTCATACAACAGAAGGCAAAGACAGACATACGCAAGGCTAAACTACCGAAGGTCAAGGATGTGATTGAATCAAAAAAACAGAGGATCAAGGCTGACCTTGCTGACATCATTGAATCAGAGCCAAGCATAGAATATCTGAAGATGTCGAGAGAACTGCTCGAAACCAATGAAGCGGAAGAGATACTCGCGGCGCTCCTGCAATATTCGTTTCAGGATGAGCTTGATGTGACGAGCTATGCTGAGATACAGGAATCGGTCGCGGTTGTGGATGGCAAAGGCAAGACACGCCTCTTTGTGACGCAGGGCAATAAGGACGGCATGACACGCGACAAACTGATAGATTTCATTAAGGACAAATGCGGATGCGACCTGGTAGCAGGAAAGGTAAGGGACATACAGATACTGGACAAATTCTCATTCATCACCCTTCCCTTTAATGAAGCAGAGAAAGTTTTAGCCTACTTCAAGAAGAAGAAAAGAGGGTCAGGGCCGTTTGTCACAAAGGCAAAGGATAAGAAGGGCGGGAGATAAGCCCACAGCATATTTTTATGGAAAAGAAGAATATCGAGGACATGACAGTTGAAGAGCTGAAGCAAGAGCTTGAGCACGCAAAGGAATGCCTTATTGATGAAGAAGAGACATACAACTTTTCAATGCACAAAGCATCTGTTCACATCGGCTCACTTCAGGTTGAGGCGATGAAAGAGGACTTTGAGGACAACTGCAAGAACTATAAAGCCAAGATATCGAAGATAGAAGAACTGCTGAAGAAAAAGGGTTAGCTGATATCCTACCGGCATTAGTATAACAAACTGAAATCAAGCGCTCTTTTGATGTTGAGAAGCATATAGGTCTATCAGCCGACGAATCATTTTCTGGTATGAAGTATGATTCTTTTGTGCCTCTTTCTTGAAGAATTCAATACTCGATTTGTTCAGTGCAATGGTTATCTTCACATTTTCTTCCTTTAATACTAATTTGTCAGGAGATGGAAGAAAGTCTTTGATCACTTTAAGCTTGCCCATTGGTTCATCACTATATTTGATTTTTTTCTTCATATAACTTCCTCCCTTTTCTCCAATATCCGGCACCATAGATGCGGATGATATTCCCTCTATAAGTAAACCTGACAGTCATTATGCCTTCGCCGACACGGCCGATACAGTAAAACCGTTCTTCTTCTGAACTATGAGTAACATCTTCTACTATGACACGATGAGGATCAAGAAAAGCATATTGCGCCATCGCAAAAGAAACATCATGTTTAGCCTGGTTCTCCCTGTCTTTGCTCTCATCCCAGTCAAAGCTGGTTTTCTTCATAGACATAATATACTACAGAAGCAATATGGTTGGCAATATAAATATATGGCTGAATATATGGGTTTTAATTATGGCACTTTTTATATATGGCTGGAGAGACTTGTTGGCCTCACCCAGTAAATACCAATAGTAAAACCTGCCATGCTTAGTCTTTTAAAGCCCCTATTACTATTTTCTAAAACTGACAAATCTGTAGAAATTATCGTTTAAATACAGCTGGTTATTCATATATGGTAATTTATTTGGTTTTTTTAAGTAATATTTTCTTGATAATTACTAAATACAATGCTAAGATAGTTTAAGATTTAATAGGAGGCACATAAGACATGCCAAAAATACTTGATTATCCACATGCATCATTTAGTAAAAGCTTAGAAATGGCCGAAGCGATCTATGAACTTGGGGGTGGATGCAAAATAGAATCTTGTGCCCACAAAATGGGTAAAAATGACGGAGGGGGCTTTCGCGCACTCATGGCAGCCGCAAGCAAATATGGATTAATAACCCAAAACCGAGGGCAACTGAGTATTACAGAACTATTTAGAGAATACAAACTATCATATTCTGAAAATGATGCGAACAAAGCAAAACAGAAGGCATTTCTTAATGTTCCATTATTCCATAAGATTGTCCAACGATTTCAATCAAAAAATTTACCTCTCGATATTTTCGATAAGCTTCTTATTAAAGAATTTGGAGTGCAAGAGCCCATAGCTAGCAGGGTCGCGAAGTATTTTGTCGATGGAGCAAGATCAGTTGCCTTGTTACATTCTGACAATAAGATAGCAACATTAGTAGACTTATCGAGTGAAGAAGAGGCAATTAAAAGCGATGAAAATGCTGCAAACAATCAAACGCAACAAGAGCAACCAAAGAATGATGTTCTCAATACTATAACTGAAATATCTCAAGACAAATACTCAGTAAATATTAATGGCCCTGGAATTAACTCAACCATTATAATCCTTGAAGAGGAAGATATTGGTATTGTGGAATTAATGCTAAAAAAGATACGTAAGAAATTCAATGAACATGAGTCAGTTCAACAGGATAAATAACATAATGTAACGTCGCGTGCTAATACGCGACGTTACATTATGTAGTCACAACGGCAAAGATTCTTGGTGGCCTCAGTCAGATGTCCAAACCCTGGCTGATCATTAACCTTGTCGTGGGATCGCCTCCAAAGCGATCCCCGTGACTTTATTTTAATCTACACTCCATTAATAAATTTATCAAGCTTTATGCTATTACTTTTTTGAGTTATACACTGGTATATTCCTGAATAAATCAATTATATGAGTTTGCTTTGAATGTTACAAGAAAAAACTTAACGGTTAGCAATTGAAATGAATCAAGAGAACAACTTCATCACATAAACTTCACTAACTGCCCCGCATAAATAAGCGCAAGCCTTATGATAAGTCCGCCGGTGAGTACCATGACCGCGCTCAGGTTCATCCTGAAGATCGTGGCCTCGGATAAAACATCGGCGTGGTCTTCTCTCATCTCTATCAGCTTCATTACAAGGGCGAGCGGCAGGAGCACCGCCATAAGAAATACGGCAAAGAAGTAGAAGAAGAATTCATGGCTCAGGGTAAAAAAGGGCATTATGGACGCCTTGCTGGAGACCGAGGAATTATACTGCCCGTAGAAGAAGAGCACGATTATCACTATCTCGGCAAAAATAAGCCAGATATCCAGCTTTGTATAGAAGAGCTTAACGGCAGCCCTTCTTGCGACTATGATAAGGAATGCCGCGCCAGTGGAAGATGCTGAGGTGAGAAAGAGCACTGGCAGTATCGGCGAGTTCCAGAGAGGCCTTGCGAGCATGTTGCTCAGAAGCACGCCTGTATAGATGCCGAGAAATATCCCCAGCCCGAAGCTTATCATCGCAAGACGCTTCATGTGCGGCCACATCATGTCAGAGAGTTTTATCAGGACTCCGAACCTGAGGTTGTGCCTTGATTCCGGCGGCGCGGTGGAGAGGGCGTAAAGAAAGCTGACAGGTATGATGATCATTATGCCCCATGCGCCCCATGACATCGGAGAGAACGGCTGAAGCGTCAGATAGAACCAGAAGATGTTTGTCTTGCGCTCAAGGTCAAGGAATATGAAGAGCATGCCGAATGCAAGAATGAACGGTGCGAACATGACACCTTTTTCACAATGAGGCCCTGACGCGCTGTCAGGCCATTTTCTGAGGTTCGCTATCGCTGACATTATAAGGATGCCGGCGCTGAGCCCGCCTAAGAAAAGATACATCGCCACCAGCCAGTTCCATACTTCAAGGTGAGGATATGTGATGCTGTTCATCCCTGTGATCGTGACTTCGGTCATTTTTAGCGTTACCCCTTTAATATCCTGTTAATGTAATAAACATTCGGCTCTGTCCCGGCGGCAGGTTTCAAGACTTCATGGTGGTGCTCACGCAGAAGGAGTGAGACCTCGCTTTCCGGATCCTCTATATCTCCGAATATCCTTGACCTGCCTATGCATGTCTGAACGCACGCCGGCTCCTTGCCCTTGGCTACCCTGTGCGAGCAGAATGTGCATTTATCGGCGTAACCGTGACGCGGGTCGATATATCTCGCGTCATAAGGGCATGAGGCTATGCATGCCTTGCAGCCGACACATCTGTTCTTCTTTAACAGAACCATTCCATTCTCTTTATCTTTGTATGACGCGCCTGTAGGGCAGTTGTAAACGCATGGCGGGTTATCGCAGTGGTTGCACAATTCCGAGCGAAGCTCCATCCTGAGCTTTGGAAATTCGCCCTCAACTTCCTGAATGACCCTTGTCCTGAAATGCTCCTCAGGCACATCGTTCTCAGCCTTGCACGCGACTATACACGCCATGCAGCCTATGCACCTTCTCTGGTCTATCACCATTACGTATTTAGACATTTCACGCCTTCTCTATCCTCACGAAATTTACCCGCATGCCTGTCGAGCCGCTTATCGGATCAGCAATGAACCTGGTCATAAGCCTGCTGTCGTCAGCGCCTCTTCCGTATGCCCTGCTGAGCAGCCTGCTCTTTGCGCCAAAGCCGTGCACCATATAAACACAGTCATTTCTTATCCTCTGAGTAACCTTTGCCTTAATAATTTCAGACATTATGTTGTCCTGATTGACCAGAATAATATTCTGGCCGTCCCTGATACCCATGCTGAATGCAACTTTGGCATTTATCCAGAGGACATTCTCCTCAAACAGTTCAAAGAGTTTCTGATTGTTTGCAGTCCTTGAAAAAGAGTGCACAGGCGAGCGCCCTGAGAGAAGGCGGAACCATCCCTTTTCCGGCTGCTCTATCCGGTTATATTTAGGTATCGGGGCAAAACCCTGTTCCGCAAGCCGGCTGCTGTAAAGCTCGATCTTGCCCGAAGGTGTCTTAAATACAGGCTGGTTCTCATTTGTGATATATGGATTATCAGTTCCGGGATAAAATTTGGTTCCGACCCTTGTAAGTTCATCGTAGTCGATGTTCATTGCAGCACACTCTTTTTTGATATGATCCTCATATGTTTCATAAGGGAAGTATCCGCCGACGCCGAGCCTGTTGCCGAGTTCCTTGCATATCCACCACCCGGCTTTTGATTTATAGAGCGGTTCCACCACAGGCTGTCTTATGCCGACGGATAATGACACACCTCTGTCGATCTTGAGAGCGTCGTGCCTTTCGAGATATGTGCACTCGGGAAGTATCACATCTGCCATCATCGCCGTATCCAGCGGCCTTATGTCTATCGCAATTAGGAGATCAAGTTTCATTATCGCTTCTATGCTCTTTGCGGGATTCGGCACAGCCCTCAGGATATTGGTTCCTGCCACTACCCATGCCTTGATCGGATAGGGATCAGCGGTTATTGTTGTTCTCCGCACCGCCTGCATAAGCTGGGGCTGCGCAAAGGCGTGCGGCCCTTTTGCAATTGACGCTCTTGACGGGACAGGATAACTCATGCCTGCAGCGCCTGCAAGCGGGGCTTTGGTAGGCAGGTATATCCCGCCCTCTCTTCCCCATGTGCCGAGTATCGCGCCCAATATCGCGATGCATCTCTCCCGCTGTGTGTCATTGCCGTGCCATGCCGTGAACCTTCCGGGATGCACACAGACCGAAGGGGCGTATCTGCCGAGTTCTCTTGCCGTCTCAACTATGATATCTGCAGGCAGATCGGTCTCTTTTGAGGCCCACTCCGGTGTATATTCTTTGACAGACTCTTTAAGTTCGTCGAAACCTGCGGTGTATTTATCTACATACTCTCTGTCATACAGGCCTTCGCTGATAATTATATTTATCCATGCAAGCATCAGCGCCATGTCAGCGCCCGGCCTTATCGGCAGCCAGTGGTCAGCCTTGCCTGCGGCTGTAGAGAACCTCGGATCCACCACAATTATCTTTGCCCTGCTGCCGAGAGCTTCTGTGAAATCCTGCACCTGAGAGTTATGCATGTTCTCTCCGAGATGTGTTCCGAAAAATACGATGACCCTGCTGTTCGCCATGTCAACGCGTTCCGGAGAACCAACATCAGCGCCGTATGTCAGGTCATAGGCTACCATCCTCGCAGCCCTGCACTGGCCGTAAGACGGGAAGCCGAAATTCGGGCTGCCGAACGCCTTGCCCAGATTCATCAGGTGGGTCGTTATGCCTCCGTGCATCATAAATGCTACAGACTCAGGGCCGTACTCATTCTTTATCTTTGTCATCTTCTCGGCAGCATAATTCAGTGCCTCGTCCCATGAGGCCTCCCGATATTTGCCGTCACCGCGCTCGCCTGTCCTTATCATGGGATGTTTGAGCCTGTCCTCATCATAAAGCTCTCCTACACCGGCGTTGCCTCTGGCGCAGAGCTTTCCCCTTGACCTCGGGTCATAGGGATTGCCTTCGAGCTTTTTAACTTTTCCATTGACAACCGCGGCTACCGCGCCGCAGTTCCAGAAACAGACCTCGCAGTAGGTAGGAATATAATTAACATCCTCATGAGGCTCCGGAGAGATTGCAAAGAGATGGCTGAATAATTCAGCATCTGAAAGAGAGACGGCTGTTCCTGCTGCAGCCATTGATGTATATTTAAGGAAATCTCTTCTTGATATTGGCATAACAATGACACTCTAAAAACTGCCGAGATATTAAATCAATATCACATATTCAGATGGAGGTCAAGGCAGTTGTTTTGATAAACAGGGGAGTTAATTATTACAACTACCGGATCTCTGTCCAGAAGTCATCATTATCAATGGAGATAAGCAGCATTTCAGCCAGCTCTTCTTCTAACGCAGTGTCTCCGTCTTTAAGAGCCTCGAGAAGCGCTTTGGGTACTGCTACAGTGCACATCCTGTCCTTCCTTATCAGCAGAAACCTGTAGATAGATTCTACAGGGATGAAAAATACCCGGAATACCATGATATTCCTGTCGATCTGCAGGATCTTTTTTTCAACTATACTGTAAGAAGGAACTTTATTTATCGTCTCTTCAGGGCACATGATAACGCTCTCTTTATTTAATTATATTATGTCCGGGAACTGCCTTTCTCCAGATAATCAAATATATTCACCTTAAGCCAATGGGTGTCCCACCAGAAGATAGGCGATGTTTCATAGCCGTGTATAAGCATGCCGAAATGCAGGTGGTCTCCGCCTGCAAAACCGGTAGCCCCTGACCTGGCTATGACAGCGCCCTTCTTGACCTCGTCGCCTTCCTTTACCATGATCTCCGAAAGATGAGAGTAAATGCTCATGAGCGCCATTCCGTGATCTATCGCTACGGTATTCCCGTATATTCCCAGATCCCCCGCGAACCTGACGATACCGGTGTTGGCAGCCTCAACAGGAGAATTCGCGTTTGCGGCAAGGTCATACCCGAGATGGACGCTCCCGCTTATCTTTCTGCCGTTATATATATAATCTCTCTTATCCCCGTACTTTGCCATGACCTGGCTGTTCTTCATCTGGAGGAAGTTCCCTTCCCAGAGCATCTTCGATTCCGTAACCTTGGCTATCTCACGCAGCTTCGCAACATTTTCAGCCCTCATCTTCTCATTAACCTCTTTGAAGGAGCCGACCGGATCGGAAGTGCTCGTGATGTTCAGGATCGAGACAACTGCCGTATTTATGAATGTGTCTGAGATATTTATCGAAGATGAACTGTAATTCTTCGGGGTTATCTTCGTATCAACCGCCCTGACCCTCTGATTGCCGGCCATGTCTTCCGCGACCGCGTGAATAGTGCTGCCTGCAGCCACATCAATCGGCACGGGGAAAAAGATATAGTACTCCTCAGACCCGTCAGAGCCTGTTTTGCTATCCGCCCTAAAGCCTGCAAAACGGTAATCCTTTAATTTAACAAAGACAGCGTCAGCATCGTTCGCCCTGACAGCGATAAAACCTCCGCCTCCGACATCGGCCATATATGGAGACATTAACACATCAAGAGTCGGCGGAGTGGTATCGATCACCGCGTCTATGACCTGCGTAACATCCCTGAAACCGCCTGATGATGCGACAATGGATATCTTTGCAGGCCCGTCACCAAGCTGCAGCTCCTTTGTCTTTACCTGAATTGAATACTTCTTCTCCCTCGCCGCAGGCACATCCTTTAAAAGCTCAACCGTCTTTCCGTTCTGGCTGATCGATATCACAATAGACTTCAGGTTCTTCGCGTTAAGCACAACCGTCTTGCTGGAAGAGATAAACTTAAAAGCATCAGCTCCTTCGATCACCGGAGCCGGTATAAAGAATAATTTATACGCAGCATAACCGACAGTAAAAAATATCAATAACAGCGCAACCGTTATTGATAACTTCTTGAAGATACCGCCGCTTTTTCTATTTACATAACCGCTCATCCATCCTCCTGATAACTATATATGCTGGCCTGTTATTAGTGAAATTCAAAAAAGATACCAAATAATGACCATCTAATATAATATCTTGCGAAAACTAAATCAAAGGGCAAATAGTTATAATATGAGCAGACAGACTTTAACCCTGAATACGGGAGGTGTTCTGCATGGCCAAAACAGATGTATACCTTGCTAAAACAGAAGACCCTTATATCGGAGCATGCGAAGCCCTTGATGCCCTCGGCTTCAGCGTCACAGGAAAGAGCGTCTACATAAAACCCAACCTTACCGGCGGAAGGCCATGCTACGAAGGCATGACGGTTAACACCGGCCTTGTCAGGGCTGTGATAGAGCGGATACACGACGCTCCGCGAATAACCATAGGCGAGTCATGCAGCGATACGGTAACTGCCTTCAACGAGCTCGGCTATCTTGAGCTTGTTGAAGAGTTCCCGAATGTGCGGCTTGAAGATATCCGCGAGGCTGAGATAGTCTGGAAGAAGATACCAAAGCCCTATCACACAAAAGAGATGCCGTTCAACGCCACTGTATTTAAGCATGACTATGTAGTTAACATCGCGAAGATGAAGACACACTCGCTGGCAGGCGTGACATTATGCATGAAGAACATCTTCGGCTTTGTCCCGCTGCGCAAGCAGAAGCTCATGTACCATCCATTCATAAGAAAGGCGATCATGGATATGAACCAGATAGTGAAGAGCGACTTCTGCCTTGTTGACGGCGTATGGGGAAACGAGTTTGACGAGGTGCAGAGCACGCCGAAATATACAGGCGTTGTGCTTGCAGGAGAGAATATCCTTGCAGTTGACATCACCGCTGCCGCCGTAATGGGCATCGACCTTTATGACAACGAAACATACAAGATGGCACTGGAACTTTGGGGCAGGCCTCAGATAAATGTGTTAGGCTCGCCTGTTGAACATCTTGAGGTGAAGTACAGGCAGGGATGCCTCTTCTCAACAAGGCTCAGATACATTAAAGAGACGACCGCAAGCCTGCTGTACAGAGCGGTTTATAAACACTGAGCAAATATAGGAGACCGAATGCCTTACACAAAAAATTGGAATATCCCTCTTGAATGCATAACAAAAGAAGAACTCTTAAGCCGCATTAACAACAAAGCAAATTACATCATTGTAGACACCATCGGTAAGTATGATGGCAATAAGTACAGGATCAAAACCGCAATCACCATCGATTACCCGACTGTTATTGACAGAAGAAAAGAACTGACAGGGCACGGCGAGATCATTATTTACTGCAAACACAAAGACTGCGTCGCATCAAAAAAAGTCGCATCCGCGCTCATCTCGTTGAATGTTAAGAATGTGAAGGTGTATGAAGGCGGGATAGATGAATGGGTTGAGAGCGGCCTGCCGGTTGAAGAAGTGTGATGCACACATTAAAAGGATCTTATGCGTAACATTAAACTTGTTTTGGAATACGACGGCAGCCGTTATAAAGGATGGCAGCGGCAGAAGACTATTAATAACACGATCCAGGGAAGGATCGAGCATGTGCTGCAGCTGATGACTGAAGAGAAGATCGAGCTTCACGGATCAGGCCGGACTGACACAGGAGTTCATGCGCTGGGGCAGGTTGCAAATTTCCATACTCAAAGCCAAAAGGGGCTTCCGGAAATAGAGGAGTATCTTCATAAATATCTGCCGGAGGATATCAGTCTCCTGAATATCGAGGAGATGCCTGAACGCTTCCATTCAAGGCTGAATGCGAAAGGGAAAGAGTACTTATACCGGATCTGGAACCATCCTTTTAAAAAGAATATCTTCAACAGAGGCTATTATTTTCAGATAAAAAAGCCTCTGGATGTTGAAGAGATGAAACGGGCTGCAGATCTGTTTATCGGGACCAAAGACTTTCGAAGTTTTACCGCCTTGAAGTCCAAGAACAAATCGACCGTGAGAACTATCTCAAAGATCGAGATCCTTAAAAAAGAGAACGAGATCACTCTCAATTTTTCCGGGGATGGTTTTCTTCATAAAATGATCAGAGTTATCACCGGAACGATCATTCAGGTTGGTTTAGGGGAGCTTTCTGTCCCGGAAGTTAAAGAGATGTTTGAAAAGGAAAAGCGCTCAGAGGCCGGATTTACTGCTCCTCCTCATGCCTTGTTTCTGGTCAAGGTTATTTATTGAAAGTCCCCGGCTACAACCTGCCCCAGTGATATTCCCCCGTCATTTGATGGAACAAGCTGATGGATCAAAGGTGTAAAACCCCTCTCATTCAATTTATTAAATGCCCCGGAAAGAAGTAATGCGTTCTGAAATACCCCGCCTGAAAGCGCGACCTTTGTTATGCCGGTGCTATTCCTTAATGACTCTGAAAGAGATATTATCATCTCAATAATGGTGTTGTGAAACTTCTTTGCCATATCCTCTGCCGAAACCCCTGACTGTTTCTCTTTTACAATCTCTTTGATCATAGGCCGAAAGTCAATGATGCCATCATTTATGTTGAATGGATAAATGCCATTCCCATCTGAGCGGGAAGCAGCCTGCTCAAGCATTACAGCAGCCTGGGCGTGATACGACACATGATGCTTTAATCCGATAATGGAAGCAATCCCGTCAAAGAGCCTTCCCATACTCGTTGTCAAAGGCGAGTTAACGCCTTTCTTTATCATCTCCAGATAAAATCCCTTCTCCTGTTCAGTCAAAGAGAGATGACCAAACTCTGATGCATCTCCAAATGTCTCATACAATAAAGACAGAGCTGTTCTGAAAGGCTCCTTAACAGCCTTCTCTCCTCCTGGCATGCGGTAAGGATGAAGATGATATGACCTTTTGAAGCCTGCATATGAAGCAATCATCCCCTCGCTGCCCCATACAGTCTTGTCAGTTCCATAGCCTGTCCCGTCAAATGCAAAGCCTATTACCTCTTCATCCGTTTGAATATCATTTTCAGCCATGCAGGAAAGTATGTGCGCAAAATGGTGCTGAACCTTTACAAGTTTATCCTTATAATGCTTCTCTCCAAACATTGTACTTAAGTATCGAGGGTGCATGTCAGATACGACTATCTCAGGCTTGATATTGAAGAGCCTCAGAAAGTCATTGACCGTCTCTTCATAGAACTCCATCGCAAGAGGAGTTTCAAGATCGCCTATATGCTGCGAGAGATATACCTTATCATCAATCCCGACAGCAATTGTATTATTCATATAAGGGCCAAGAGCAAGCACCGGCCTCTTCAGTTTAAAGGGCAATATTACAGGCAAAGGAGAAAAGCCTCTTGATCGCCTGATAGGAACCTGCCTTTCAGAAACTATCCTTACCACAGAATCATCGCACCTCCTGATTATCTCCCTGTCATGAATCAGAAAATAATCAGCTATTCCCGAAAGCCGCTTAAATGCGTCATCTTCATCCTTTGTGATCGGCTCATCTGAGATATTGGCGCTCGTTGCAACAATAGGCCTCTTAAGCCGCTGCAATATTATGTGGTGAAGCGGCGTATACGGAAGGAATGCGCCGATGGTGTCATTGCCGGGAGAGATTGAATCAGGAAGCCTCGTATTCTCCTTCTTTCTGAGAATGACGATAGGCCGTTCGACAGAGCACAAGGCGCGTTCTTCAAGTACGCTTACCTGCGCCTCTGCCTTTACTGATTCAATGTCATGAAACATGACCGCAACCGGCCTCTCTTCCCTCTGTTTTCTCTCTCTCAAGGTTCTGACAGACGCTTCATTCATCGCATCACATACAAGGTGATATCCGCCTAATCCCTTTACGGCGATGATACTGCCTTCTCTTATAAGTTCAATGCATTGATCAATAGCCTCATCTCTTCTGCTCAGAGCTTTTCCTTTATGATCAAGCAAGGCAACCTCAGGCCCGCAGACAGGACACGCGTCAGGCTGGGCATGAAACCTTCTGTCTGAAGGATCACTGTATTCACTCTTGCAATCAACACACATACTGAAATCCTTCATGGATGTATTCTTTCTGTCATAAGGCAGGTCTTCTATGATGGTAAAACGCGGGCCGCAGTTTGTGCAGTTGGTAAAAGGATAAGCGAACCTTCTGTTGGCTATATCAGAAATATCTTTCAGGCATTCATCGCATGCGGCAATGTCGGGGAGCACAGAGACTCGAATCTCACCGTTCTTCTCACTCTCTTTAATTACAAAATCTTTAAATCCCTTATCATGCAGAAAAGAGTGCCTTAGGCTGAATATCTGAGAGAGAGCGGGTTTCTCTTTCTCAATGCGCAGGAGAAATTCTGTAAGCAGAGGCTCCTCACCTTCAGCCTCGATAGTAACTCCGCCTGAATCATTCAGAACATACCCATTCAGCCCCATCTCTTTGGCAAGCCTGTAGATGAACGGCCTGAAGCCGACACCCTGCACGACACCTGTTATATTAATCTTCAGTCTCATAAAAACTTGCTCCACGCAATATATTATATAATTACCAATGACAATTTATGAGGAAGGTTTAATCGATAGATGAGGCTCATACTCTATTACGCGCCGTCGTTCTGGTTCAAGACATATAAAAAGATCCTTGACGAGGTTCCTGAC
Organism: Nitrospirota bacterium; assembly: GCA_016207885.1. Taxonomy (NCBI): domain Bacteria; kingdom Pseudomonadati; phylum Nitrospirota; species Nitrospirota bacterium. The sequence continues at coordinate 234,148 of JACQZE010000004.1, forward strand.
CATAACATTGAAGAAACGGTAGAGAACACTGTGGTCGTCTTTTATCAGGCAGAGGAAGAAGACAGCGAAAAGAAGAGCAGCGTCGTATCCAAATTCGTAAAGAACGTCAAATGGGTCGCCGGAAAGTTCGATACAAAAAATATCGTGCTCCACTCCTTCAGCCACCTCTCAATGTCAAAGGCTGCGCCTGAATTGACGAATGAGATAATCACGGATGTTAAAGAACGCCTCTCAAGAACAGGCTACGCCATCACTGAAACGCCTTTTGGATACCTGAATGAATGGAAGCTGCATGTGGCAGGGGAGTCACTGGCAAAGGTCTTTAAGGAGTTTTAACTCGTCTTGTACCAGATATTGCATGAGCCTTCCTGCGAGACCATGCATGGGCCTGTAGGACTTTGCGGAGTGCATACCTTTTTGAAAAGCTTGCACGATGATGGATAAGCCTTGCCGAGTATGACTTCACCGCAGATGCATCCGGGTATCTTCTCTTCCTTCACCTCTTTAAGTTCAAAAACCTTTCTTGCGTCTTTTGCTGAATACGCGCTCTTCAGCTCAAGCCCTGAATCAGGAATATAACCTATCCCCCTCCAGTTCACGCTTGAGGCCTCAAAATATTTATGCATTATCCTCTGCGCCTGCGTATTGCCTTCCGGTTTGACAACGCTGCTATAGACATTAGTCGTCTCAGCAACGCCGTCTTTGATCTGCCTCAAAATATCAGCAATGCCGAGCAGAAGGTTCTCTGCCTCAAAACCCGCGACAACTGTCGGGATGTTGTATTTCTCTGAAAATACATTCCACGCGTTTGAGCCGACTATGGCAGAGACATGCCCCGGCGCGATGAAACCGTCTATGCCTATATCCGCATCTTTCACAAGTATCTCCATTATCGCAGGGGTCAGCCTGTGAGAGCTTAAGATATAAAGGTTGTCCGGGATACCCATCTCAAGTATCGCAGCGGTTGGCGCGGTCGTCGTCTCAAATCCGATTGAGAAGAAGACGATCTTTTTGTCAGCATGGTTCTTCGCGATCGTAATCGCTTCAAAAGGCGAAGTGATCATCCTGTAATTCTTCCCAATGCTTCTTATCGACCCGATCTTCGACGGCACTCTCAGCATATCGCCGTAGGTTACGAGAATTACATCATCTCTTTTTGAAAGGTTTATTGCATTGATGATATCGCTCTCAGGACAGACACAGACCGGACATCCCGGGCCTGGAATGAGTTCAAGATTCCGTGGCATTAAGCTTCTCATGCCTGAAAAAGCTATGGTATGCTCATGCGAGCCGCAGACATTCATTATCTTGACCTTGCGGCCATGAGGGACAAGTGAGTGGATGTGTTTTATGATGTCTTGAGTTATGCTCACAGCAAACTGTTTATGAGGGAGAGATTAACGATTTTCTTCCCTGAGTTTGAACCAGAAATCTCTCGGAGTGATTATCGCAATATCTTTATATTTTTTAAGGCTCAACAGGTCATCATCTCCTGTTATAATGAATTTTGCTTTTCCACTTAAGGCTGTGGCTATAATATTGTCATCGTCTCTATCTCTGCAGACAGGTTTTTCAATATTTGCCGGAACAACTATCTCTGCTGTATCTCTTAAATAGGCATCTATATTTTTCACAATATTCTTCGGGAGTTTAATCTTTTCAACAAGCTTTTCCTGAATCTCTGAAAGGATATACTCACTTAGTATTACTGTATGCTCAGAAAGGCAGACCTCAAAAATCTCAGCGCACAACCCTCTTGAGGCAAAAGCCGAGATAACGACATTCGTATCCAGTACCACCCTCATGAAATAGCCTTGAATATATCCTCATCCGTCAAAAGCCCTTCGGCTTCAGCAAAAGGCAGTACCTGTTTTCTTAACTGCTGAAAACGCTTGATAGCTATATACCGGACAAGAGCCTCTCTTATTACCTCGCTTCTGGAAACCTTCTCTTTCTTTGTGACGACATCCAATTCTTTTTGCAGTTTCTCAGGCAGTCTTATTGTGATAGTTTCTTGCATTATGCACCTCCCGTAAGACAATGTAACACGGTAACTGTCAAATGTCAAACACCGTGTTATTCAGCATATCCTCGGAAGCATATCGTCCTCAAGCATATCAAGCACGCGCTCTCCGCCTATTTTTGTCTTAAGCCTCACGCCGTTGTACTTTGCTGTGATCCTGCCGATAAGAGCCGCATCCTTTCCTAATGGATGTTTTCTCAGTTTATTCAGAACCTCATCTGCTGCCTCATGTGAAGTTACCACAACTGCCTTGCCTTCGTTGGCGAGATAGAGCGGGTCATACCCAAGCATATCTGAGATGAACTTAACATCATCCCTGACGGGAATATTCTCTTCATAAATTTCAACGCCAAAGCCTGATCTATCCGCAACCTCAACAAGCACTGTGGCAGCGCCGCCGCGCGTCGGGTCGCGCATCCACTTTAATCCGTCAATATCAAAGAGAGACATGAGCAAACCGTTAAGCGGAGCGCAGTCGCTCTCAACAGATGCGTCTATATCAAACTCATCGCGCGCAATGGCAACGGCAGTGCCGTGGTCTCCAAGTGTGCCTGTGACGATGACCGCATCGCCGTCTGAGATATTATCAAGAATAAGAGATCTGGCTATCTCGCCTACAGCAGTAGTGTTGATGTACAAGCCATCGCATTTACCCTTTTCAACCACCTTTGTATCGCCGGTCACTATCTTCACCCCTGCGGCTTCAGCTGTCTTTTTTATGCTATTAAGCACATCTTCAAGTTGTGCCATGAGAAAGCCTTCTTCAATGATAAAGCTTAGCGAGAGATACTTTGGAATTGCGCCGCTTACGGCAAGGTCATTCACAGCTCCGCATACAGCGAGCTTGCCGATATCGCCGCCGGGGAAAAATAAGGGGCGCACGACATAGGAGTCAGTTGTGATAGCTATGCGCGGGTTCTCAAAACTTATGTAAGCCGCATCCTCAAGGGGCTTCAGTTCGCTTGAATCGAGATATTTCAGAAATAGCTTCTCTATCAGGTCTCTTGTGAGCCTGCCGCCGCTGCCGTGTCCGATCTCGATCTTCTTCATTTCAACTTGTTTCTAAGAAACGTAAACCACTCTCCCATGCCTTCACCTGTTGTCGCTGATATGACAATTATCTTTAATTCAGGATTGAGTGATAACGCATCCTTCTTTACCCTCTCAATATCAAAATCAAAATGCGGGAGAAGGTCTGACTTTGTAATGATAAAGACATGCGATGTCTTAAATGCCTTTGGATATTTTATCGGTTTGTCAGGCCCTTCAGGAACTGAGACAAGCACAACCCTGATATGCTCGCCAAGATTAAAAAATGAAGGGCATACAAGGTTGCCCACATTCTCAATGAAGAGTATATCCATCTTCTTCCCGTGAAGCTGATGCTCAAGCTCATGCATGCCTTTATGTATAAGCGCTGAATCAAGATGACAGGCACCTCCGGTTGTAAGCTGCACGGCAGGCACGCCCTTCTTCCTTATCCTCTCGGCATCAAGGTCGGTCTCTATGTCGCCCTCAAGAACTCCGAGGCTGAACTCATCCTTCAGCGCCTCGGCAGTCTTCTCAAGCAGTGTTGTCTTGCCTGAGCCGGGTGAGCTTATAAGGTTTAAGGCAAAGATACCACTGCTGTCAAAATGTTCCCTGTTATGCGCTGCTGCATCTTCATTTGCCTTAAGAAGGCTCTGATTAATCTCAACGGTCTTTACATCTTTGCCTCCCCCCTTGACAAGGGGGCCTGCCTGTCCGGTAGGCAGGGAATGAGGGGGGTGTTCGCATCCGCATGAATCGCACATATCTCTCCTTAAACTTCCAACTCAACATTAACTATATCCATCTCCTCACCTGAGAGAAGCTTCAATTTGTATGACTTACAAGAAGGGCAGGACGGGAAATGTATACTGTCGAGTTCAAATATTTCATTGCAACTTTTGCATTCATACTTTAAAGGGACTTCTTCTACCTGTATCTCTGCTGCTGAGATGAGAGGGTTCTCCATCTTTATCGCATCAAAGGCGAACTTCAGTGAATCAATGACAATGCCGCTTGCCCTGCCTATTCTCAAATTGACGGCGATGATATGTTTTGCGTTGTTCTCTTTGGCTATCCTCGCAAGTTCATCCATCATACTCAAGGCTATTGAGACCTCATGCACCTGCATCCTCCTCGTCCATCAGCCTGAGTATCTCATCAAAGCCCTGCCATATCTCATCAGCCTTTTGCTTATCCACCTTCTCAATGGCAAATCCCACATGGACGATAACATGGTCGCCGATATTCACATCGCCCTCGGGCAGAAGCTGAAGCCCGATATTGCGCTTCACACCCCTTGCCTCAGCTATTCCTGAAGGGTAATTGATTTCAACAACCTGCATCGGTACACCTACGCACATAATTATTTATACCTTATTTCCTGATTGGATTAATACCCCATTCCCGCAGCTTATCCAGAACCTTTGCATAGAGATCATTAAACCTTGCCTTTATCTCTTCCGACATCTCAGTGCTCGTCTCCATGGACTTCGGCTGTATCCCGATAAGGCACATCTCAGGCGGGCTTATGCCCATGAGCTTTGCGGCAAATAGCATATCAGGCAGGCCTATCTGGTGCACGGAAAGTTTCTGGCTCAGAAAAGCAGGGATCCTGTCGCCAATGACGGTATCAATAGCGCCGGGTTCCTTCTTAAAGTTTGCAGCGTCAATTATCAGAAGCCTGTCACTGCCCTCGATAAAAGGCAGAAGGTCAAGCCCCTTTGTGCCGCCGTCTATCAGTGTGACATTGTCAGGGAAAGTATATTCATCGTCAAGTTTATTAACGATATGAACCCCAACCCCGTCATCGCTTATGAGAGTGTTGCCTATGCCTAATATGGTTGTTTTCAATATAATTCTCCGCCCTTCTCTCTTCCAATGTCATTAAGCTAACGCTTTGGTTCTTCTTTTTTAAGGAAATATACCAATATCATTAGAATGCCTGCTGTGATAAGAAGGATTCCCAAAGGAACATTATAACCGGGAATAGCAATGGGCAATTCGGGATACTTATAATAAGCAAACTTTGGGTTTTTAATCACACTAACTCCAAGATATACAAGGATTACACCTAAATACACATATGAAGAAAATATTTTTTTCATCTCGTCAATAAACTCCTCAACTGCTGAATTCTCAGAGATCGTACGTAAGTGGAGCAGGATAAAGTTATTGGAATAAAATTCTGCAAATCTATTAAGGCACTGCTACATATTCTGCAAAAGAAGTCGATTCGGGGATGGAGAGATTATCTTCAACCAGTCCCTGAATATGCATTTGAATCGCCTCATGCATATTCATTTCTGTCTCCTCCCTTGTAGCTCCTGTCGCAACACAGCCCGGCAAGTCAGGTGAATATGCTGAATAGTTGCCATTGGCTTTTTCTATGATCACTAAAAAACGATGCATGATTACTTTGCCTCCTTTAAATTCGCCTGTTTTAAAATACTGTTTAGAGTGCCGGGCGCTAAATCATCATTGGAATGCCCCGCGATTGTTACCCTGCCCGTCTTTATAGAGTGCTTGTATTGCCTGTGACTCCCTTTTGTGGCAATAAGGAACCAGCCATCTGACTCAATAAGTTTTATAATATCACGCACCTTCATTTTATTCATCCACTCCAAAAATCAGCCCCGGAAACCTCAATCGTCAGGACTTCCGGGGCTATAGATTAACCCGTTACTTACCGCTCATTACTCTTTACGAGATCATTCCCACTCTTTCCCTGTAACAAATTTGTACCCGTTAAAGATCGAGAGCAGCAGGCCGTTCTTCTCCTTTGTGTCAGCAAAGATCGCAAGATAGATATGAAGAATGGAAAATGCGATAAGCACATACATCACAAGATGATGGTAGAGCCTGATGACCGGCAGGTACATGAAGCCTGTCATCCATCCGCCGAGCAGTGTCCAGACTGCGCCTGTGTGGTTTACTGAATACAGTGCGAAGCCCGAGAATATCTCAAAGAGGAATAGCATGAAGACTATCAGATACGTAAATCCTGCAAGCGCGGTATGTCCGGCGGTGTAAGGAACTTTCTTGCTTATAAGGAGATAGAACTTGAGCGCGTCAATAAGGTCGTTCCACTTCTTTGCCGTGAACGGAAACCATACGCAAAAGCACGCGTACTTGTTGCCCATGACCGACCAATACATCCTGATGATGAAGCTCATCAGAAAGACATAGGCTGAGACAAAATGTATGAACCTCATCCAGCCCATGATGTACTGTTTGGTTGTGTAGGCATAAAAATATGGGTTGCCGATGTATATCCCTGTAATTGCAAAGGCAACTATACTGAGAACAAAGAGCCAGTGGGTAAGCCTTACCGGAAACTCCCAGATATATACTCTCTTTCGTTCGCTCATCATATCAGCCTCCCTAAACGACCTTTATCCTGATGACCTCTTTGCCCTCTGCGTCCACAACATGAACCGCGCATGCCATACACGGGTCAAATGAATGTATGGTTCTCAGGATCTCAACAGGCTGGTCAATGTTGGCAACAGGCGTTCCTATCAGCGCCTCCTCGAACGGGCCCCTCTGCCCCTTTGCGTCCCTCGGAGAACCGTTCCATGTTCCCGGAACAACACACTGATAATTCTCTATCTTCTGGTCTTTGATCTTTACCCAGTGGCCGAGCGCGCCTCTCGGAGCCTCATGAAAGCCGTAACCCTGCGCCTCTTTCGGCCATTCAGACGGATCCCACTTCTCGCCGGCATGTATCTTCAGGTCGCCCTTCTTCATATTGGCGGCAAGCTGGCCAAGCCATACAGGTATCTGCTCTGCCGTGACAAGCGTCTCTACGCCCCTTGCGGCTATCCTGCCAAGCGTTGAGAAGAGAACTGTTGGAGGAAGATTACCAAGTTTCTGCAGAACGCTGTTGACAACTGCCTGAATCCTTTCATGGCCTGACGCATACGCAACGAGCATCCTTGAGAGAGGCCCGACCTCCATCGCCATGTCATCATAACGCGGAGCCTTCAGCCATGAATATTTCTTGTCAGTATCAAGCTCTGCATAGGGTGGTTTAGGCCCTGAGTATTTATAGTTCGTCTCGCCGTCCCACGGGTGTTTGCCTGCGCCGTCCCCGCCTGTATACTCATACCATGAATGCGTCACATATTCCGTGACCTTCTTGTGATCTACAGGGTGGACTTTTGAAAGATCCTTGTTAAGGATTATCCCGCGCGGCAGCCAGAGATTTGATGAGTTGGTGACTGTGTCATTCGGGAACTCGCCATAGGAGAGGAAGTTGCCTACGCCTGCGCCATGTCCTGCCCAATCAAGATAGAAAGGAGCAACAGCGAGTATATCAGGTATATAGACCTGCTCGACAAACTCCTTTGCCTTCTGCGCAAGGCCGTGCATAAAGGCTATGCTGCCTGCGTTAAGCGCGTTCTGGCTGTTCGGGTCTACAGGTATCGACATGCCGCCGACTATATAGGTCTGGGCATGCGGGTTCTTCGCGCCGAGCATTGCCTGCATCTTTATGACATCCCTCTGCCAGTCAAGAGCCTCAAGATAATGCGCAACAGCCATGAGGTTTGCCTCTGCTGGAAGCTTGTACGCCGGATGTCCCCAGTAGCCATTGGCAAACGGGCCAAGCTGGCCATTCTCTACAAATGCCTTGACCTTATCCTGAACGCCTTTGAAATAGTCTGTGCTCGATTTGCCCCAGTCAGAGATAGACTGCGCAAGCGCGGATGTCTTTGCAGGGTCTGCGCTCAATGCGCTCACTATATCAACCCAGTCAAGGGCGTGAAGGTGGTAAAAATGTATTACATGATCCTGTACATACTGAATGCCGGAAATAAGATTTCTGATAATTCTTGCGTTATCAGGAACTGTGATGCCTAAGGCATCTTCGACCGCTCTCACCGAGGCGGTTGCGTGAACCGTAGTTCAGACGCCTCATATACGCTGGGTAAATGCCCAGGCGTCCCTCGGGTCCCTGCCCTTGAGAATGAGTTCGATCCCCCTGAACATCGTGCTTGAGCTCCATGCGTCAACGACCTTTCCGTTCTCAACCTTTGCCTCGATCCTCAGGTGCCCTTCAATCCTTGTTACCGGGTCAACTACAATTTTCTTAGCCAATGCCAGTCACCTCCTTATATAATATTCCCTCTTTTGTATTTTAATTTGTCATTTCGACCGGAGGGAGAAATCCCGGCTGTCTGCAATCGTAAGATTTCTCGTCCTTACGTCCTCGAAATGACACTTTAATCTGTATCGTCTTCTTCCTTCTTCGGAGATACCGCCCTTGCGATCCCATGGACCAGAATACCTGCAGCCGTTGCCGCCGCAAGCCCGGCACCGACCTTGTCGGCGGTACTCTCAACACCAAAGCCCGGCACATTCGGAAGCCGCTTGTAGAAAGGCGTCATATTATCCCAGAACATCGGCTCTGAACATCCGAGACAGCCGTGGCCCGCCTGGACAGGCCAGCTTGTTCCTTCATTGTATTTGACAGTGGGGCAGTTATGGAATGTCTCAGGCCCTTTGCATCCCATCTCGTATAAACACCATCCATTCCTTGCTCCCTCGTCTCCCCAGTGCTGCACAAACTGTCCGGCATCAAAGTGCGCCCTTCTCTCACAGTTGTCATGTATCCTCTTGCCGTAAGCAAAGAGCGGCCTTCCGTAATTGTCTACATTGGGAAGCGCGCCGAAAGTAAGATAGTGAACTATTGTTGCTGTTATATTCTCAGCATTCACAGGACAGCCCGGAAGGTTAATCACAGTTGCGTTTGGAACAGCCTCTTTGACACTCACCGCGCCTGTGGGGTTGGGGCTTGCGGCAGGCAATCCGCCGTATGAAGCGCATGTGCCTACTGATATCGTGGCAAGCGCATTGCCGCAGACCTCGCGTGCGATATCAACCGCAGTCCTGCCGCCTATACAGCAGTATATGCCGTCATCCTTAAGCGGTATCGAACCCTCGACAACTACGAAATAATTCCCTTTGTTATTCTTCACCACATCCATCAGCGACTTCTCTGCCTGAAATCCTGAAGGAGACATTATCGTCTCATGATAATCCACAGACAGGACATCAAGAACGAGCTGGCCGACCGTAGGGCTGGTCGCCCTCAGAAGCGCCTCGGTATCTCCGGCGCAGTCCTGATACGCAAGCCATACGAGAATAGGCTTCTTTCCGGTTATAGCCTCGGCGATCTTTGGAATGAATGTGGCTGGCAGTGATAAGAGCGCTGCCATTGAGGTACAGAACTTCATAAAATCACGGCGGGATACTCCTTTGCGGGATAAAGCGTCCAGAGATTCAGACATCTTCTGCAGGGCCTCGTCTGGAAAAGATTTCATAATTCCTCCCCTTTTTTATGTCTTAATTTGTATTAATCGGCGGGTATGTTTACATAAAATTATCACATATGGTTATATATGTCAATGGAAAACTGGCTCTTCCACAAAGTGATTGGGTAATTATCCCCCTCCCCTTGTGGGAGGGGGTAATGCCATATGAAAGATTTTAGGGAAATACCCTTATTTTCTCCTGCCTGAACCCCTGCTTCTAAATACAATGCCGGTGAAGATTATGCCAAAGAAGATCAACGCAAACTTCGGATACTTCACCCCATAGACCATCGGAGTAAGTGCGATTCTTGTGGCAACCCTTAAGCCTTCATGCCTGCTGATATAATCAGCTATCGGCGGGGAATTTTTGTAATAGAAGTTTACAAACGCGTTACCAACATAATTTGTCAAAAGATAGTTGTCCCTGAACTTCCTGAGAGCCATGACCTCAGGATCAAGATAACTGCCGTAAGCTGCTGTGGCTATGAAGCATCCTCCGCCACCACCGCCAGAACTGCTGTCAGAACTTGCTACACTCGGCCCGCCCTGGTCTATTATCGTTCCGTCAGCGGTAAGGTCGTCATCACCCCTCTGACCGTCAACAAAATGCAGTATTATCGTATTCCCGTTTATCTCAGCGCCTGTCGTGCCGTTATAAAGGAACTCGTACCAGTGGTCTGTATGATTATCAGGCGTCGGCCCGTATTTGTGATAAGTGGCGGGGACAGGGCCGGTTGTATGAATGGTCAATGTTGCCGCCGCTCCGGGTGCAAGCCCGGTTATGGTAAAGTCAAAGAATCCGTATGGGAATACGGCTGCAGGAGCATCGGTTGGTGAGGGGTTTCCTGTGGCAAGCACACCGCTCAGCGCAGTGCCTTCAGATGATGCGAGCGTCACATATTCCCGCAGGTCGTTTGTAGGAAGCGAGGCGACATTGTCCTGCTGACAGTCAGGTATGCCGTCGTTATTGCCGTCAAAGTTCATATCGCTGCCGTCAGGCCC